>PAZA01000092.1 GCA_002715375.1 Halobacteriovoraceae bacterium | reverse complement strand
TTGTGAGGTCTCCTCAAAATATTGGAAAGAGTCTTCCAACAAACTCAAATCAAAGCTTAAGCCCCGCTGATAAGAGGTTTGGATGTATTCCTCTTCTTCATAGCGATTAAATGACTAAAAGAGTCCTCCATTAAGGCCTTCTCCCCTATTGACCGACAATTCCACCATGAAGACCCAGTTAAAAATGACATTCACTCTCTTATTTTTCCTTACGACAATGGCGGGGTGTATCCTCTCAGGTGATGATGCTCTTAAAAACAGACCTATCATCAAAGATTACTCCATCATTAAAAAAAACAGTAAGTATTGCATTGATCTCATTGATCCCCTTGCCAGTACTTGCTATCTCGAATGCCCAGATGGTCAACTACCAGCTACGGTAAAGGAAAGAGAGGACCTTCTTTTAGACCTTAAAAAATATTTCCAAAGTGATCCTGAAGGAAAAAACCTTTCTGAAGAAGAACAAGACTTTAGAATCAAAACCTTTGAAGCGGCCAGAGGTGTTTGCATTGTGAAAGAGAGAAGGCCTACAGGTCAGGTCTATATGCAACCAGGCTTTTGCCTTTGCCGGGGCAACACGGATACGGGGCAAGTTGAGCCTGATATGGTGGGCGGCTGGTATATTAAAAATGTAGCTGGCAGTAATAATAACACTTCTTCCAACACATTAATAAACTCTTATTGCAAGACCTATTGCAATTCAAAGAGTGAACAAAACGCCATGCTTTATGGGAAAGTTAAAGTAGGCCCAGATATTCAACTGAATGAAAAAATGATCGACCTTTATGGGTGGTGCCAAGCTGAGCTTGCTGATGGAGTTCCTTCACCTTCGTGTAATGCTCACTTTTATGGCCCCAATGGAGAAAAATCAGAAATCCCTGTTGCTCCTGACAATATTTCAGGAAGCAATTTTAAGGTCATGCTTACAGATTCCATAAGGTATGGAGTTCAATATATCATGCGCCTTGAAGTTAAAGGCCCAACAGGGTCTCAGCCTGCTGTAAGCACGAGCCTCAATTTTATTCGAAAAAGGTATAACCAAAACGATATCGTTTTAGGTCCTCTTCAAATTATGCCTATTTCTCAATACAGTTGCCTGGTGAGAACTGGCTCCTACCATAACACCACAAATGAGTTTTATTACTTAAATGCGGCCAGACTTCATTATTACTACGCCGCTAATAGGAAGCCTTCAAACCTTCCTCCTAATGAAAGAACTTATACCTGTCATGACTTTCAAACCTTTGGCGAAAATGATGGCCCCAGCATTCCACGCTTTGAACTTATGAGCCACCACTTTTCTCTTTGGAATGCTCAAGACCCACGCTTTCAAACCCTTCAAGGCTCTGAAAGCCCTAAAATAAATACTCTTATTCAAAATGATTTAAACGAACTCGCAGGCACTTCCGGAAATGAAATTAACCTCTTCTCAAAGTTTGATTACCAAGTGAAGCCACCGACTGCTGAAAATGAAACAACAAATGCAACCTTAGGCTACATCATGCAGCCATTTATTAATTCAAGAACCAATACGCCCCTTTGTCCAACAAGGGATGATTACACTTCTAGTACTCCCCTTTTTAAAATTCTTGGGGATTATATAGGAGTCGATACAGAAGCCATCTACTTTGCAGAGAGAGAACCCGTCCGCTACCTGGTTCATGAAGAAGGCGCATACTCTTTGAAAGAAACGCCAACAGATGTCATTTTGATAAGGCAAAGTGAACTTCAAAAGATCTGGTTTTTTTATGAAAATGGACTTCCCATAACGGCCGATGAAAATGCTTCCTATAACAGGACCATCAATTTCTTTTGGCCACCTGATTATGATTATCCACTTACAAAAAAAGCTTACCAAAGAGTTTACACAGTTAAGCTTCCAGAAAATATCGGGAAAGCTTCAACAACAGAAACTCCTACGGCCACATCTTCAAGGGATAAGAGGTATGGCTGTATTCCTAAGCTTAGCGAACCTAAATAAAAGAATCAATCAAACAAGCATAGACAAAAGTTAAATTAATTAAACGCGTAATGCCACTATCAACAGTTCTTTTCTATCTTTTTCTATCTTTATAAGGCCATCTCTCAAGCCTTAACTTTTTCTATTATTTTTTTTATTTTTTTTATTTTTTTTATTTTAGAAACCTTGACATTTTTTTTTATGAGCATAACTTATTGTCATGGAAACGGTTCTAAAAAATCACAGAACACTTATTACTCTTCTTGGCCTCTGGGCCACCCCCTTCTTTATAGGTCATTTCAAAAATGTTGATAAAAGAAGAGTCGTAAAACCTAAAAAAAGCACCGTCTTTTTTACTAAGGGAAAAAAGAAGAAGGAAAAAGAAAAAGCCTTCACACCAAGAAGTGTAAAAAATGATTCCATTCTTGATAAAGAACCTGTTTCAACACATCCTCTAAGAACCCGTCTGGGTGAGGCCAGGCTTGTTTTAGAACAAACCTCAAGACAAATCAGAAAAAAACCTCTCTTCAATGAGGGTCCTTCAAAAAAAGAAAGCGGTCTTTCTCCCCCTTTTAGCACTTTCATTTAATACATTTTAATTTGCATAAGTGAATTCAAAGGTCTTTTTTTTATTTTTTAATAAACAGGAAGTCCTTTGTCTTTTAAAACACCAATGAATCTATAAAGGAGTCTTTATGAATGGTGAGAGGAATTCTATTATCGAAATTTCAAGTAATGCTGTTCGAGATCTAATCTCAGAAATAAAAAGCCGCCTTAAGAAATCTAATCCAGGCGTTGAGCATATTAAAGTGGACATTACAAAGGATTCCTACTTTTTTAGGGCCAAAATAGAAATGCAAGAAAATATGTTTCACTTCGTTTGTGAAAAAAAACATGCTTTATGGGAAAAGGCCCTTTTAAGGGCATACAAAACAGTCACTCAAAAAATGAGGAAACAACAAGTCATAAAACAACAAAGAAGAACTAAAAATAGAAAAAAACCCCGCCTAGATTTTCATTTCCAGGAATCTATACAACCTGCTTAATAAAATCCTACCTTAAAATCCTTCCTCCTGGGGTCCCCACAATGGTCGCATGACCTAAAAACGTGGGGGCCTCCCTCTAAAAAGAGAAGAGTACTTGTTAAATAAAATGAGCTTCTTTAGGCAAAATCAGACAAACATAATAACTTCGTCTTTCAACGAATCATCTTTGACTTTTTTCCGACTAATGGCCGAGTAGAACCTTTGAGGATTATAAACTTCAAATGAAAGTTCACAAGTTATTTTGACACCATTAACTGTCACATTCCACATATCATGAACGACCCTCACCTCTTCGAGGCCTTCGTCATAGTCTATGAAAACCGCATCTTTCTTTCTCATGACTAGAGGTAAACTTGTTGAGACAAAAAGCGCCTCATTTTCAAACATCTTCTTTATGCCACCCATACACACATTTGTGACTTCTTTCATAAAATCATCAATATCTTCACTTGAAAGGTCTTCTCCTACTCTCAAAAGCTTTTTCTTTTCAACTAAAGGAGAAATTTCTTCCCTATCAAAAAAGGTTTTAAGATTACAGCGAGCGTAGTCAAGATCTCCAGCTATAAAGCTAAAAAACTCATCGTGAGATTTCTCAGTGTCTGATTCTATATCTTTAAAAAGAACTTCTTTCTCTTTTACATTGCTATTATTTAAGTGAATTTTAAGCCGCTCAGAAGATATTTCACGGCACTGCCTTTTTAGGCCTTCAATATTTTCTGGAATCTTTTTAATAGAACGACCTTTAATATCCTCTAAGTTAGAATAAATAATTTTGGCCTTTTCATTAACGGGATTTGTCTTAATCATTGACTCTAGATCAGTCCCTAAATATTCACAAACCGCCTCTAAATAATGAATGCTCTTTTTGCCAACACCAGTTCCAACGCGAATCAAGTCATGGAGGGTACTTGTTGGAACTCCCACGTTGTAACAGAGAAAGGCCAAAGAAGTGTCCCTTTTTTCCAAAATTGAGCTCAGCTTCTTGCTAAAAATTTCAAGAGCTTCAGGAGTCATTCCTACAGGGATCCTCTTTGTATCCATCGCAATTCCTTTCCAGACAACTTTAACCACGGCCTAAATATTGACCTTCGGTAAATTTGTCCCTAACTCCATTTTATACTTAACTGAAACGACTTTTTCCTTTTTCCAAGGGCCTCAGAACATTAAGATTTCTTAATGTTATATCAGATACTTACAAGCTTCACCTTAGGAAAATATGCCATGAAGTTTTCTTATTCATCTTAAACGGTGTCTTAAAGTGCCTTAAATATTAGTTATCCTAAATCTTTAATTTTTAAATAAATTATGATTCCTCTAAAAAATTTCCACTCTTTGAAAGAACCTTAAGAGGCATGAGATAATAGAACCAAACAAAGGAAAAGTTCATGACAAGTTTTAAAGAAAAAAAAATACTGATTACGGGGTCGGCCCAAGGTTTAGGTCGCTTATTAGCAGAAGAAGCCGCCAAAAAAGGTGCTAAGGAACTAATCCTCCTTGACCTAAACACTAAATGCCTCGAAGAAACAAAAGAATCGCTAAAAGGTTTTTCTTGTCTAGTAAAGACTTACCCTTGTGACCTATCCAAAAGAGAGCAGACCTACGAAATTGCCAACGAAATCCTAAATGAGTCTGGAGGAGTTGATATATTGATTTTAAATGCAGGCATGGTTCAAGGAAAAAAGATTCTCGACACCAATGATGACTTGATTGAAAAAACATTTTTGGTAAATGCCATTTCAAATTTTTGGCTCACCAAAGTATTTCTACCTAAAATGATGGAGAAAAATGAAGGCCATATTGTTTCTATATCCTCTATCTCCGCTTTTGCCACGACAACTAAACTCTGTGACTATGCTGCAAGTAAATCCGCTTCTTTTTCTTTTAATGAAACCCTTCGCTTGGAGCTTGCTGATCAAAAATCCAATATAAAAACATCAGTCATTTGCCCCTATTACATGAACACAGGTATGTTTAAAGGAGTAAAACCAAAATTTTCCTTCATATTAGACTTTCTTAAGCCTGAAGAAGTTTGTAAAAAAATAATTCATACCATTGAGAAGAATAAAGAAATTTTAATTACACCAAAATTCTGCCTCACAATCTTTATCTCAAGGCTTTTCCCTCCTTTTGTAGGTGATTGGCTTCACCGCTTTATGGGAATCAATAAAGGAATGGATGACTTTGTTGGGAGAAAAAAAATTGAGTGATTTCAACTTTTTTAACACAATAATTTTTATTTTAATATTTAAATAAATTTAAACCTAAAATTACCTTTTAATAATTAACAAAAACCCTTGAATTTTCCGAAAAGTATTCCATGTCGGAAACCAAAAAGGCCAATATTCATAAGAGTTCTCTCGCATTAACATGCTTTAAAGTCCTATTTGGACTTTACTTTATTTGCACTGTAGTAATAACAATCATTCAAATGTATGCGACATATTCTAAAGCGGAAGAAAATTTAGAAAAAGAAGCGGAGACTACATTTAAATCCATAAGTGAAGCCTTAACATTGGGAGTTCATTCTTTTGATAATAAATTAGTCACAAAGCTCTTAGGTGGACTTATTAGTACTCCTCAAATTCAAGCTGCTGCCATTATTGATGAAGAAAATCTTACTTACGTTGCTAAAGGAATTAAAAAAGAAATAGATGGTAAACTCTACAAAACAAAAGCATACCCGGGCCTAGTCAAACTTTCAGCATTCGATCTATTCCACAAAGATGACTACCTTAAAAATTACAATCTAAAAGTTGGAACGATCGTTCTTTATAGATCCCACGATAGTATTTTAAAAAGAGTCAAAGATGGTTTTTATTACCTCATCATTGCGGCTTTTATAAAAACATTTTGCTTGGGTCTTATTTTCTTTTGGGTTTTTAAAAAATGGCTCATTAAACCTCTCTCAAATTTAATCTATCACACGGAATCAATAAATTTAGATAAATTAGATAAAATATCTTTAGGCTTAAGCTCATCCGAGAGGAATGAACTTCATATTCTCGAAGGATCATTAAATGAAATGATCGAAAACATTCAGTACTCAAAAGAAGAAATTACTCAAAAAAATAAGGAGCTCTCTGAAAATTACAGGGAGCTCTTTGACCTCTCTGAGGAGTTAAAGAAAGCCAATGAAGTTGTCGTTGAAAAAAATTTAAACCTCAAAGATGAGGTTATAGAAGCAAATACAGAGTTAAGCCTTTCTTATAAAAAAACAGAGGCCATGCTTCTAAACGTAGATAAGGCCATATTTGTAGTAGATTCTAAGGGAATTATTCAATCTCCTGTTTCCAAGCATTGTGATGACCTCTTCAAAAAAAGTATCGTCGGAGAGAATGGACTAAAACTACTCTTTTTCCACCTAAAAGATGGCAGTAAAGAAAAGGAGCTTATCCTAAAGGCCTGGAGTCTCATTTTTAATCAGACAAAATCACAGTTTTTAAGTGTTGAAAGTTATTTTCCTAAACATGTCATTCACCCCGACAAAGATCAAGAAAGCGGAAGGCATCTTAGTATCCACTATGCGCCTCTTTTTGATAATAAAGATAAACTAAACCACCTTATGTTTCTTGTAGAGGACGTAACAGATGAAGTATTAGAAAAGATAAAAATAAAAAAAGAGGTGCTTTACTATGACCTAATGATGGAAATAATTCCCATTTCAAATAAAAATGAACTCGTTAAAAATATACCTGGATATCTAAAACTCAATGTCAATCTTTTAGAAAGTCTTCTAAGTCCCATGAAAGCAAAAAATAAATTCCTCAAAGATCCTATGAATCAATTATTAATGGTTCTAAGAAAAGGAGAGGAAAAAAGTTTTCAGCCCCTCACCCATTTTCAAGACCTTTTAAGAAAACTTAGAAAAAAATTCCAGGACACTGATATTGATCTTGCACTCTTTAGTGTTGATGCCATAACTCAAGTTATAGAGTTGCTAAACACCTATGTTGAAGTTTTTAATATCCTTCATAAGAATAAAATGGGTCCCGAAGTTAACTTTGTCATTTCTAAAAACTTTAATGACTCTGTGGAAGAAAAAATTCAAGACCTCGATAGGTTGATGATTAATATTCTTGAATACGTCTTTTTAGTAAGAAAGATAGAGGACCTAGACAAAGACAAAATTGAGAGTGCTCCATCAAAGGCCAAACTTTATACTGAGTATGACAGAACGATAGACCTTCTTATGAAAAGGTCACGGCTTATCTCCTATCTTTTAAAAGTTCTTGGTCAAAAAGATAAGTCTCAACTCTTTTATAATTTTTCAAACCTCTTAACATACATGCCAAGTAAAAATAAACTAACGGAGGCAGCACTTGTCAATCATCTGATTAATCCCTATGCAGCAATTCAAAAAATGAATACAATGCCTCAAAAACCTTAAAAAATTTATAAAAGCTTAAAAATAATTTTTAATGTAGGAAAAAGTTCCTTCCCGAAGAGGAAAACAAAAGCTCCAATCCTCAGTACAAACAAAAGGGCGATACGCCTAAACCACGCTCCAATAGCACCACCCTCGTCTTCAGCTTTCTTTTTTAAGTAGTAATTCAAAAGTAGAGTCAAAAGAAAAAAGATACCATAGATTACAAAATATCCTTTTTTATTCGTTAAACTGAATAACAGAGGAAGGGCCGTCTCATCCCTAAACTCTTCTTTTAAAAACCTATATAAAATAGGATAACGGTCAAAAAGTGACCGGAACGGTGTTCTTTCAATAGATTCCCTTAACTTTGGAATAACGTCTTTTTCATCAAGCCCTCTAAAGTAATCCCTGACTTTAAGGGCCCTTTTCACAAGGTCTTCCTGATTTGATTTCTTTTTTGACCCCTTCTTACCACCTTTATCCATTTGCTTTTTTATTTCCGAATAAAAAAACTGAAGCTCTTCTGTAAAACTTTTCGATTTACGGTCTAATTCTTGTGACAGGAGGGGAGTTGAGTTCAAAAAAAAGAAGGAACAAAAACCTGAAATGAATACTGATTTTAAAAAGGTCCTCATCCTTAAGTCCTTTTTTTCTTTAAATTAATGAAGAAAGGGATCTTTTTACGAAGATCCCCTTAGGCCCTTGCTCCTACGGGGAGTTCATCCTTTTTTTTTAATGTATCAAAAAGGAGGGTCACAGGTGCAGCAACGAAAATGGAGCTGTAAGTACCAATAATAACCCCAAGAGAGATGGCAAAGAAGAAATCTCTAATCGCCAGTCCACCATAAAAATACATACTAAGAGCAACAAAAAGAGTTGTTCCAGACGTTAAGATTGTACGGGAAAGAGTCTCATTAGCTGCTTTATTAATGAAACCATCCAACGTGCCCATACCTGCTTCTTTTTCCTCATGTTCACGAACCCTGTCATAAATAACAACGGTATCGTTCACAGAGTAACCAATAACAGCAAGAAGGGCGGCTACAGTTTGAAGAGTAAACTCTGTTCCTGTAAAAGCAAAAACTCCAAGAATAATAGAAACATCGTGAAAAAGGGCCACGATTGCACCTGGAGAATATTTAAAATCAAACCTTAAGCCAATATAAATCATAATAGCGATTAGGGCCCAACCCATGGCCTGAAAACCAGCAATTCTAAGGCTCGCACCAGCTTTCGGTCCAACGATATCAACTTTTCTGATTTCTGGACTTTTGGCCGCTAAACCTGTTTTAAGAGTCTTACCTAGAGCATCTGTTACCTTATTGAGGTTTTCTTCGGCTCCTGGGACCTTAACAAGAAACTCGTTATCCTTGACTTCACCAATCGTTTGAACACTGACGTTTTTAAATCCACCCTTTTTCAAAACACCCCTTAAATCCTGAAGCTTAAGGGCCTCAGCAAACTTCACCTGAACTTCAGCACCACCACGAAAGTCGACACCATAATTCATTTTTGTAAAAAGACCGAAAAGGGATATCACAACAAGCCCAATAGAAATGACGCTTGTAAATTTAAATTTTCCTACAAAATCGAAATTGGCATTTTTGATTACTTCAATCATTTTTTTTTCCTCATCCAAAATCTAATTTCTAAAACTAACACTCTATTTTTTAGTCACCATTTAAATACTAAGGTCTTGCCCTTCTACTTTGTTCATATAAAACTCAAAAAGAAGTTTTCCAACAAAGTAAGATGTATAAACAGTTGCAAAAATTCCAATCAATAAGGTAACCGCAAACCCCTTAATAGGTCCTGTTCCAAAGTTGAGAAGACAAAAGCCAGCAAGAGCTGTCGTGATGTTAGCATCAATAATCGTCCAAAAGGCATGGCCAAAACCATTATCAACGGCTTTGTAATTCCCAACACCTTTTCTCTTCTCCTCTCTAATCCTCTCGTAAATGATAATACTCGCATCAACCGCCATACCAATCGTTAAGGCAATCCCAGCGATACCTGGAAGAGTTAGCGTCGCTTCAAAACCAACAAGGCAAGCCAAAACAAAAAGAATGTTAAGACCAAGACAGACGATCGCAATCATCCCGGAAGCTCTGTAGTAATAAAGAATAAAAAGGAAAACGAGAGCACAACCAACCAAACCTGCAAAACGAGCTGAAACAATCGAGTCCTCACCAAGGCTTGGTCCGACCGTTCTTTGCTCTAAGAAGTCAAGTTGAACTGGAAGAGCACCGGCCCTAAGAACAAGAGCAAGATCCCTGGCCTCTTTTAAAAGAGCATTATAGCCACCAGTTCCTAGTGTAACCTGAGCACGCCCACCTCCAATTCTTGCCTGGATAACAGGGGCACTATAAACGTTACCATCAAGGATAATGGCCATTCTCTTTCCAATATTCTCACCGGTCGTCTCTTCAAAGACTTTCGCACCAGTTGATTTAAAATCTAATGAAACGTAGGGCTTGTTTTCTCTTTGATCAATACTCACTCTTGCATCTTGAAGAGCATCCCCTGTTAAACGAGGATTTGATTCAACGAGATAAGGCATCTTTGATTCAAGTTCATTTTTAAATTTATTAACTTTCTTTTCAAAAGCAAGTTCGTAACCTTCAGGAAGGTCCTTTACAAGAAATCTATTGAGTTTATCTACAAAAGCACTGAATCTTTCGCCTTTTTTGAAGACGATTCCAGCCTCTTCACCTTTGACAACCCAGTCATTCATGGTCGCTTGAGGAATTTCATCGTTCACAATCTTGAATTCAAGCTTGGCCGTCTTACCAATAAGTTCTTTCGCTCTTTTGATATCTTTAACACCTGGAAGCTGGACAATAATTCTGTCCTTTCCCTGAGAAAGAATTTCTGGCTCCGTCACACCAAATTCATCAATTCTGTTCCGGATAACCTCGATTGACTTCGTTACAGATTGTTCTTCAAGAGTTGTCTTTTGAACTTGAGCAAGACCGTACTGAAGGCGGGTCCCTTCCTCTTTTGTTAAACGTATATAAGAGGTGGGAAAGTTATCTTTAATGGCCTTTTTGGCCCTTTCCACATCGGCTTGATCAGCTATAACGATGCTTTGCTTTGGATCCTCTACAGTAGAATCATCCAAATTCCCAATGGACATTTTAATTTCTTCATCCTTGAGAACATACTCAAACTTACGGGCATAACCTTTAATTTCGTCACGGTAGACTTTATTAAAGTCAATTCCCAAAATCATATAGAGACCACCCTGGAGGTCTAGACCAAGGCTTACCTTTGATTTAACGGGGAAGTTAGACTCTTCATTAAAATTGAAGACCGTAGGAATAACGGCAACAATAGAAATAACAGACAAAACTAGCAAGAAGGTAAATCGGTACCACCAACTTCTCTTCATGAAACACTCCTCAATTAATAAATAAACGCTACCCACAAAACAGGTGGGACCTAGCACATATGCTAATATAGAAGATTTCTAGACACTTAGGCAACTAATCCTTATGAAGCTTTTGCTCATCCTCTTTCAAATGGGAAGAGGGTGAACCTGAACTCTCCGAAACCTTGGGCCTGTCCTCCACAACTTCCTGAACTATATCATCTTTGGCCTTCTGAAATTCTCTAATTCCCTTCCCAAGGCCTTTGGCCAATTCAGGAAGTTTCTTAGGGCCAATAAAAATCAAAGCTATAAAAGCAAGAAGAAGAAGTTCTCCACCGCCAAGTCCAAACATATACCTAAGCTCCTAGAACAAAAACACTATCAAGCATTAACCGTTAGTCTTTTTTGGCCGGAGTCTCAAAGATTTTTGCTGACAGGCCACCAATCTGGCTTCTCAAAACTTTAAGCTTCGATCCTTCGTCAATATCAAGGGTCACAACTTTGTCTGTAATACCGATAATTTTTCCAAGGACACCAGACTTTGTATAAATGTCGTCACCCTTTTTTAGGTTAGCAAGAAGTTGCTGCTCTTCTTCCATTTTCTTTTTCTGAGGACGAATCATGAGAAAATAAAAAATGAAAAAAATTATAATAAAAGGTGCAAATTGAACAATTGGGTTAGGCTGTGCACCGCTGGCCTGAGCATAAGCAGAAGACATGAAGAAATCCATCAGTTGATCCTTTCTTTTTACAGTTAACTGTTAAAGTTCCAAGAATGAACGACTAAATGCTTTTAGTCAAAATATTCATTGGACGCGTACTTGTTATAGAAGTTGGAATAAAATTCGTCAAATCGATCCTCTAAAATTGCTGTTCGGGCTTTTTTGACCATCGAAAGGTAGAAATGGAGGTTATGGTAAGTTATTAGCTGCCCCGCAAGATACTCACCCACATTAAAGAGATGACGCAGATAGCTACGAGAGTAGCGTTGGCATACTTTGCAGGAACATTCTGGGTCAGGTGGAAGTGGGTCCTCTTTGAACCTTTCTTTCTTAATATTAAGAGGGCCTCGCGCCGTTAGAAACTGGCCATTTCTTGCGTTTCGCGTTGGAAGAACGCAGTCAAACATATCAAGACCATTTTTAATACCTGTTAGCACATCAAGGGGTTTCCCAACTCCCATGAGGTAACGAGGTTTGTGCTCTGGCATAGTGCACACAAAAGAATCGCAAAAATCAACCATTTCCTGGTTTTTTTCACCGACGGAAAGTCCTCCGATAGCAAGCCCTGGAAAGTCCATTTCTTCAAGCCTTTCCATACACTCGGTTCTAAGGTCGAACTCCAACCCACCCTGAATAATTCCAAAAAGGTTTTGGTGGTCTTTCAAAGAATAATCCTTACACCTTTTTGCCCAACGAAGAGTTAATTCAAGGCTTTCCCTCAAACGATCTCTAGAGGCCGGAAGAGCAGGACATTCATCGAAAACCATCACAATATCACTTCCCAACGCTTTTTGAATTTCCATCGACTTTTCAGGGCCTATGAAGTGAGAAGAACCATCGATATGGCTTTTGAAAGTGACGCCATCTTCAGTCACCTTATTAAGTCCACTTAGAGAAAAGACCTGAAAGCCCCCTGAATCAGTAAGAATGGGCTTTTTCCAAGACATAAACTCGTGAAGACCACCACTGACTCTTTCAATGAGCTCATGACCTGGCTTTAAATAGAGGTGATAAGTATTTCCAAGAATAATCTGGGCACCCATTTCTTCAAGATCCTCCTGTGTCGTTGCCTTCACAGAGCCTCTTGTGCCTACTGGCATAAAAATCGGCGTTTCAATGTCCCCATGGGCCGTTTTAATAACTCCGGCCCTGGCCTTTCCAGACTGAGCTGTTTTTTGAAAAAACATAATCAATTATTTCCTTTTCTTTAAAACTCTTCTTTCTTTCACTTCATCTTTTCATCAATTACGAAGAATAAGCATCGCATCTCCATAGGAAAAAAAGCGGTACCCTAACCGGACAGCTTCCCTATAAAGCTCCAGTGTTTTCTCCCGTCCAATTAACGAACTCACAAGCATCAATAAAGTTGACTCAGGTAGATGAAAATTGGTGATCAATCCATCAACGGACTGAACATCAACACCAGGATGGAGAAAAATATCTGTTGTATACATTCGCCCAGGTTCAACACTTAAAGACCCTTTTTCATCAATGGCAGACTCCAAAGCTCTTAGTGATGTTGTCCCAACACAAAATATTTTCTTCCCTTGCTCCTGTGCCCTTATAACTCTTTCCCTATTTTCTTCATTAAAATAATAGGTTTCAGTATGCATTTTATGGTTTTTTAAATTCTCTTCTTTGACTGGAGCAAAAGTACCTCTTCCTACATGAAGAGTCACAAAGGCCCTTTCAATAGACCGCTGATCCAACTTTTGGAAAACCTCATCTGTGAAATGCAAACCAGCCGTTGGCGCTGCGACAGAACCAGAGTCTTTCGCAAAAACGGTCTGGTAATCCTTCTGGTCTTTAGAGTCAGACTCACCCTTCCTTATATAAGGAGGAATGGGAATTTTTCCAAAGTTCTCTAAAACATCATTTAAAGGGGAAGAAAGAGTGACCCAAAAGTCCCCTTCCTCAGTCTTTTCTAAAAGCCGTACTTCAACCGGGTTTTCTTCACCCCCAACAAAAAAAAGGTCTCCCTCTTTCTTTTTTCCTGAGCACTTAATTAAACATGGATAAGCTCCATCCAAGCGGGTTTCCAAAGAAAGAAAGAAAAGCTCGGCCTTTCCCCCACTCTCCTTTTTTCCAAAAAGCCTGCATGCGAAGACCTTAGTCTGATTGAGTAAGAGGAGGGATTCTTTTGGCAAGAACTGAGGTAAATCTTTAAAAGTCGTATGGGTGATTGATTGATCACTCATTTTATAGACAAGAAGCCTTGACTCATCTCTCTTAAAGGCAGGCCTATCTGCAATAAGCTCAGGTGGCAATTCATAATTATAAGAGCTTAAAAGTAAATCAAGATCATAAGAATCAGGTCTCGGATCGCAGACAAATGTGCCTGCTAGCTTTTCTCTTGAATTTTCCACTTTTTATGCCACCCTAATTTTATGAATCAGAAACTTTTTAAGACCAATCCGATTATCTTTTTAATAAACGTTTTTATTTTTCTTCTTCTTCTAGGGGCTTCCCCTCGTCCTTTTAGTCCAGATATGGCCGGAGAGAGGCTCAGAGCAGAGCTCAAGTTCCTAGAGGAGGAAAATGTCATTGAAGATAGTCCACCGCCTACAGCTAAGGCCCAGAATATTGCACTTAAAGAGCAGGAAATTCAAGATGAATCTTCCACTCCGCACAAAAAAAAGGAGCAAAGGGAACAAGAAGACCTCAAATGGCTCAGGGCAAGATAACTTCCCTTCCCTAGGGTCTTAAGATTTTGAAAATAAGGGGCCAAAAAGAGGCTTAATAAGCTCTTCTCCCCTGGTAAGAGTGCTTTGAAGAAAATCAATAATTTGCTCGAGCCATGTATTCATAAACTCAAGGGCCCCATAACTATTTACTTGAGATAGGAGGAATTGAACCATTTCCTCAAAATAAGTTGCATAAGCATTCAACCCAAGCTTATTAAGGGCATAATCCCACCAACCTTCAACTTCTTCAACGTCTTGCCCTGCATTGGTCACAACGAAAAGTGGGTTCTTTTTTTTTCCATTATCTGTCATAAATTCTTTCCTTCTTCCTTCCAAGTTTCAATTAGGCCCGCAATATGCCTGAATTGGCCTTGAAGTTTATCAAACTCTTTCCCCTTAAAATCAAAAACTGACTTCTTTTCAGCTTGGCTTTTAACCAAAGAAGCTCTGTTATAAAAGGGATCCACAACTTTGGGAACATCAAATTGTTTTTTGAGATCACCTAAAATTTTCTCCAAGTCCTGCCCTTCTTGCTTTCTCCTATAATCAACGAGATTTGGAATATGGGCCAAAATGGTTGGTGTCTCGGAAATTCCCATATCTTCAATATTTTCAAGGACTCCGTAAAGGTGCCCTAACCCTTTCCTGGAGAATTCATCGGGGCGGAAAGGCACTAAAAGTCCATCTGTAGCGCATAAGATATTCACAACCAACAATCCAAGTGTTGGAGGTCCATCAATCACAACATAATCATAAAAATTCAGAATATTACTCTTTTCCAAAAACCTCTTTAAAATCAGTTGGCGGGGAGAAGAAATTCCGGCCACCGAAAGCTCAAACCCAGATAACTCATCACCTGAAGGAAGAAGGTCAATTGTTTCCCCCCTCACAACAATATCTGTAAAAACTGAAGGAGTATGGAGGGCTTTTAACTCTCTAACTGAATTAATGAGAAGATGAAAAATATTATTATCTTTTTCAAGGGAGACACCACCAGAGCACAGGAGGCTTAAGTTGGCTTGTGGATCCATATCGATGCACAAAACTCTCTTCTCACCTTGCCTTGCCAAAGCATGGGCCACATTAAAAGCCATGGTCGTTTTTCCAACCCCTCCCTTTTGATTCAAAAGGGAAATGACTTTACCTTTTGGACTAGGTTTTGGTTTATCTTTATTGAAAAAAAGTCCCATACAATCATCCCTGTTGTTTTTGACTCACTTTAGATGTCCGACATGCTAGCACATATGTTTCTTTTTTATAACATTTAAACTGGATTATATTTTTATGCTTATAAGAAATTGAGCTCCCAGAAAGAATATTTTTTATAGAAATAAAAATAGAAATAAAAATAGAAATAAAAATACAAATAACTTAAAGCTTTCACTTAAAAAAAGTTTAATCAACCTCCGATACATTTGGCCGTTAATTTTGTAAAATTTAAGCTCATACTAACTTCGCTATTTTAGGATAGATTATGAAATCTTGGCCCCTTATCCTCGTCATAATTATATTTCTGACTCCTTATACTCGCGCGGACGAGATGGTTAGGGTTCAAACTATTTCAAAAGACCGCCTTACCTTTGTTGTAGGCTTGGGAAAGGGAGACGGTATAATGGCAGGGCAGCAGTCCCTATTTTCAACCAGAAAAATATCTCTTTCAGCAAGGGCCGTAGAAGTTAGCCGGTACTTTTCTCTATGGGAACTTTCGGAGAAAGATAGTGTTGTCCCCTTTAAAAAAGGGCAGACGATCAGCTATAGTAAAAAAGTTAATTCTATTTTTCTTGAAATTCCAAGGCTCTATAAAGTTCAAGATGACTCTTTCCATAAAGAAAAGAATTATTGGGTGGGAAAGTGGTACTACTCTTTAAGTCTTTCGGAGTCAGTTTCAGGAGCAAGCTCAAGTGACCAGTTATTGAGAACGGGGACCCATTTTGAAATCAATTACCTAAAAGACTGGACAACAAAGCTTGATTGGAGTTTTGGTGTCCGCTACGATAGGGAAGTTTCTAAGAGGCAAAACCCAGGGATCGAAGTCCCAAATACCAAGTTTTTTGCGATTGGTGACATCTATTATCACTTTTCCAGGTTTGGAGAATCTAAAATTAACCCTTACCTAAGTCTAGGTACAGGCATAGGCTACTCGATAACTTCCATAAGTAGCAGCATCTCAAAAGGATACGCCATCATTTTGCCTTCAATTAAAGGAGGATTCCAAACAGAATTTGGTGAAAATAAATTTCTTCTCGCGGAAGCAACTATTGAATCAGTCAGTTCCACAGAAACTTTTGCTTCAGGGATAGAACAAAAAACAAGCACTCTTAATGCGAAAGCATCTATTGGATATAAATTTTAAGAAGAGAAACCTTTATTTCAGAAGCCCTATTTCCTTCAACCTCTGAAGAAGGAAGTCATTGGCCAATATATCTGGGTACTTGGCACCTTTTCCAACGCAAGAGGGAAGACACTTAAGAACGGCCTCTGGGTTAGGGTGAACGAAAAAAGGCATCGAAAAACGAGAAGAGTTCTCAGAGTCTGGGTTTACAACTCTATGAGTCGTCGCAGGTATCACATCATTGGTCAAGCGAGAAAGCATGTCTCCTGAATCCACAACAATTTGATTTGAAGTGCTTTCAATATCCAACCAAGTACCATCTCTGTCCTTTAATTGAAGGCCAGAGTCAGTAGCACCAACTAACATGGTGATAAGATTGATATCTTCATGCGCAGCGGCGCGAATGGAATTTGTTGTATCATTCCCTTCGAGCGGCGGATAATGGATAGCGCGAAGAATTGAATTCCCGTCTTGAATCATTTTAGTAAAAGTGCCTGGCTCAAGATCTAGAGCGATCCCAAGAGCTTCAAGAAGAGATTTACTTATCCCATCTAGAGTCTTGTAAAGGTCCATCATAACTGGCTTAAAATCCTTTATCTCTTTTGGCCAAAGGTTTGGATCATAAACCTTTCTATAAGAGTGGGTGCTCTCAAGCTCTCTACCTACATGCCAAAACTCTTTAAGATCAGGGTATTTGCAATCTTTAGCATGCTCTTTCAAAAAAGGGGTATACCCTCTCTGTCCTCCATTAACAGCTGAGTATTGCTCTTTTGCAGCAAGAGGAAGAGAAAAGAACTCCATCACTTGTTTATAGGAGCTCTGAATCTGTTTTTCTTTTAGGGGATGGTTATTAAGGATAATGAAGCCGTAATCAACAAGACCTTCATACAAGCTCTCAATAAAGGACGTTTTCTGAGAAGGAGTGCCTTCTAAAAAAGCTCTGAAATCCAACTCAGGAACCTTTCTCAACTTTAGGTTATCAGCATTAAGCGGAGACTCTTCCATACGAGAGTTAATAGACATTAATCCTTCCTTATTAATTGAAAACCTTGGCTTATCTCCCATATCTAGACAAGATAAGTCAAGACCTTATTCAAAGAAGTATAATTCATTTCCCAATGTAGGCTTTCTTTTATATATAAGGGAATAAAAACAAATAATTATCTCAATTCTTGGAGACGCTTATGCCCTTCCCTTGGGCTTTGACTTTCACTATTTTGACGCTGTTTTCATTAAACTTAGGAGCAGCTGATCAATTTTTTCAATCCAAAGGATCCTGGACCCCTATCTCTGAAAAGGAAGGAATCAAGGTCTTTAAAATGGAGCTTAACAATAGTCCTCTATTGGCACTTAAAGCACATGGAACGATTAAAGCTTCAATCGAATCTCTTCTCTATATTTTCAGGGACGTTAAAGGGTCATTAGAGTGGGCGCCGCGTCTAGAGAAAAGAAGAATATTAAAAAATATTTCTGAAAGCGAGGCGGTTGTTTACGAGGTAAGAAAATTACCCTGGCCTTGTCAAAGAAGGGACCTCATTCTTCACAATAAACTTCACTTTGATAAAAAAAACAAGGCCCTCGTCCTCGTGACAAAGTCTCTTCAAAATTATCCAGGAGACCCCAAACCAGAAGATATGGTGAGAGCGCATCTATCTCACAGTGCTATAACCATGAAACCCGTTAATGATAAAGAAACAAATGTTGAAGTAACCATCCATGTAGACCCTCGGGGAAATATCCCTTCCTGGATAGTCAATTTGATACAAATAAATTGGCCATACCGCTTTATAAAAGGGATGGAGAGAAGAAGTTTCTTAATTAAACCAGTCTTGGGACCAGAACTTCTCAACTTCGCTTCTTTAGCTAAGCCTAACTAACGATTAAAAGCTTTCTTTAGGGCCTCATGGGGCTTTTTGAAGTTTCCTGAGGAGTAGTTCTTGTCCAGATCTCCGTGAATACTCTCCAAAAGCTCATGGGTAATGGGTTCAGTTAACAGCCGGTGGGCAAACTCATGAGAAAGAATAAAGATACAACTAAGTGTCCCTATTTTACTTTTGTTAAGACCTCTTGGAAAACCATCGCCATTAGGCCTTTCATGATGTTCCCATATAATATTGCGGACATCAGGGGATAACTCACCTAGGCCTTCTACAATTTCACAAGATTTGAGAGGATGGGAGAGGACCAATTGCTTTTCTTCCTGCTTCAGCTGCTCAAAAGCATGGTCAGTTTTTTTACAAATTTTTGCAAGGTCATTATTTTTAAGACTTACATCCTGCATCAAGGAAGCATAGGATAGTTTTTTGTAAGTTTCAGTTGTTGCCCACTCCGTCTCATTTGCAATGGCCGTACTTATATAACAAGTTAGAAGGCTCAGCTCGTAAATATAATTATCTTTTTTAAGTATCGTCTTTAATATAGAGGATATTTTCTTATTGGATTTTATGGTATTGAGGGTTGACTCAACAACTCCATGGGCCAGTTCAATAGCCCTTTCACCCATTCCAACGTAACGGAGACCTTCATGAATGCTTTCTACTGAATCCATTTGGAGTTTAACTTTTTCAGACTCGTCGGCATCCCTATTAGAAAGTTTTTCCATAACTTCAGACATCGCTGATTCCATAAAAGCTTCATATTCATTCTCTTCGATGTAAAGGTACTTCACCCCTTTGACAACGATGTTATAAAGAAGTTCTTCAGAAATTTCATCGTCTTTATTTACAACTTTTAACATCTTGTTATCGCCAATTTTTAAGTGGGCCCCAACAAAACATTTATTAAAAGTTAAAAACCTATCGATGGAAATTCTTTTGTATCCATCAATAACTTTTGTAAGCTCCTTATTCATAACAAGCTTCATTTTTTCTAACAATTCTTCTTTTTTAAATGGTTTGGATACAAGAGGAGAAAAATCTCCACTGAAAAGTCCACTTAATTCAGGAAGCTTTTCCACAACGTCCTGATTTTCTCCACAAACTAAGAGAAAAGGAATATCTGGTCGGTTTTCCTTAAGCCACTGATAAAGCTGCCCACCGTCTCCGCCAGGCATATAGTAATCTGAAATGACAATATCTATTTCGGGGTTTTCTTGTAAAGCTTCAATACCATCTACAGAAGAGGCTCCTAAAATAGTTTCATTATCAAACTCAGACTCAATATACATGGCCATTATTTCAAGGTTGCTCTCATTATCATCTACAATGAGAATTTTTCCTTCACTCATAAAAGGTCACCCTCTATATATTATTTATGCTTTGATTTTCTAATTTTAGAGAAGGGACACATTTTTAAAACAATCCATGTTCGCGCTCCCTTCCCTGTACCAAATAATCATAACATTTTTTGGATAAAGGGCCTAAGATTGAATTTTATTCCCAAACACTTAAAGCTCAATATCTCTTTGAGTTCCTGACTCTTCTGCGAGAATATCGAGTAAAGTGTCTGCATCAACCTTGCCCATATTGAGAACATTAACAAGAACTAATTTTTCAGCTGCAATTCTTTGAGTAAAATACTTGTAGACCGGTTTAAACTCTTTCGTACAAAATCGATCTCGCAAATCCGGAGAGAATTCTTTTCTTATCCAAAAGTAATCAACTCCATCTTCAAAAAATCGTCTAAATTTAAGCCGCACACCTTTTGCCAGACAATCATTCCCACCAACAAGAACTCTTGCAGAGAATCTATAAATAGACTTCCTCGGAGACCTCGACTTTGATTTCTCAATTCCCAGGACCTCTAACACTCCCCTTTCCTCACCAAAGCTTCCATTGATTGGATCAACGTTAGAAGCCTGCGAGGGAACATTAAGACCTAAACAAAAAGCAAGCAAGACCATCACCTTTTTCATGTTAAGACTCCAAACTAAATAATTCATTAATATTTATTTTTTATTCACTTAATTAATTTATTTATCTTCCTCTATCAAAGTACCCTAGTTCCCACCCCCATGGAAAGTATTGGAGCACGATGACTATTTACAAACACCGCAAATAACAATTCTAGAATACAAAAAAAGTCATGCCTCTTAAGAGACTTACCAATCCCTTTCTAAAAACTGCAAAAAATGTAAAATGAGGAATTCTTTGTGTGCCAAAAACACAACTCTAGCATAAACACAGAGTGTTTTCTTGTCTGGTGGGTGAAATTATTTCCCCCAAAAAGAGAGGGGGGAAATTTCTTCTATTTAGCAGTCAACGTGAAGACCCCATCCCACTCTTCTGGTGGTGGATTTTCTTTAAACTGATTACATCGGTCTATATAAACTAAAGAAGGATTTGTTTTTTTACCTTCAAGGTCAGGAAACCTTTTATTTTCATACTCTAGGGATTTATTAAAGCCCTCTATGGCCTCATCCCATTTTTGGTTTTTATAAAGGTCTAAGGCCTCATGAAACAAATTCTGAAGAGTTAAAAGGTCCTCTTCTGTCTTACCAACTTCACCTAAAAGGTCATAAGTTGTCACAGGCTCTTTCTTGCCCACAACTCTCATCGTATCAAGCTCTCTCATGACAAACTTATCTTCCAACATATCCTTAGTGAACATAGAAACTTGAGTAAAAATACCATACTGTTTGGCAGCTTCTTCCAAACGAGCGGCTAAATTCACACTATCACCCATCATGGTGTAATTCATCCTCACTGCCGACCCCATATTACCTGTTACAATTTCACCCGAGTTAATACCTATTCTCATCCTCATATCGTGGACTATTTTTGGCCACTTATCACCTTCGGCAACCCATTTTTTTCGAAGATCAAGAAGAGCATTCTGCATACCAAGGGCAACCCTACAAGATCTAACAGCATGGTCTTCTAGAGGCATTGGGGCACCAAAAAAAGCAATAATTGCATCGCCTTCATATTTATCCAAAGTTCCACCCTCTTCCAGTAAAATATCAGTCATGGCAGAAAGATACTCGTTTAAAAGTTCTACAAGTTCCGTGGCCGACAATTTTTCTGAGAAAGACGAAAAGCCCTGAATATCTGTAAAGTAAGCTGTGATGATTCCACAATCACCTCCAAGCTTTGGAGGCTCACCACTTTCATACATTTGATCGATAAGCTCTGGAGAAATATAGTTTCCAAATGCGTTTTTGAGGAAGGCCTTGTCTTTGGCCCCTATATAATAATTGAGTAATGTGTTCCAGGAATAGGTACCCACAACTGCCAGGAGACAGAAAAAGAGAGAAAGTTTATAACCCTGTGGTATCAAATGGTAAATGTCCCAATAAATAATTGAGGTTCCAAATACACCAACATAAATTGCATCGGCTATGGCATTTTCAAACATTTGTATAGCAATCATAAGGAGCGTTCCTACAATAAGGATCATCCACGAGAAATAAAGAGACTTCTCTTCAGGCTTAAAAAATCTGTTTTGCAAAAGCATGCTTGTTACACTCATGTGGGTATAAACCCCAGGCAAAGCTGCATCAATTGGTGTGTGCCTTAAATCGTGCGCTCCAGTAGCCGTACTTCCGATGAAAACAATTTTTCCTTCAAGTGCTTCTTTAATTTTGGGGTCTTTACCATCAGAGGCCAATAAATCTTTAATAGAGACATAACCATATGATTTTTGAGAGCCGGCCCAACGAATTCCTGAAGCTCCTGTTATTCCTAACTCCATAACTCCTTTTTTCGTTTTTATGATAGCAGCTCCATTAGAATCAATTTCTAAATCTGCACTTTCTCCTGTGAAATATTGAAAAGCACTGACGCCAATTGAAGGCATATAAATACCATCCCCAACGTTAACAGAGACGAGGTTTGTTCTAAATACACCATCTGGGTCCGGATAAGCCGTAATGTGAGCTAGACCTGGCTCTGCTTTAAGAATATCTGGAACTGGAAACATGGTTTTGGCAACTCTCCATTCAGTTAGGTTTACATCCTGCTTGGCTTGTTTGGTATTTAAAACAAAATTGTAGAGCTCACCGGGAAGCTCTTTATAAGAAATATCATCATCACTTTTGGCCAAAGTGGTTAGGTAATAAGGGATAATAACCTTGTTGCCTGGAACAGCTTGAAAGTCCGCTATGGCCTGGGCCATATAAAGATCGGGAGAAGGCTGCCCCTCTTTTCTTGAAAGCTCCGGCTCCGAGAAAATGACGTCAAATGCTATTACTTTTGCTCCATAACTTTTTAATTGGTTGATTACTTCGTACCAAACCATACGGGACCAGGGCCAACGGCCTACAGATTTCAAAGACTGCTCGTCTATGGAAAGGAGGACCGTTTTATCATCTTTTACATTCTCGTCTAGAGTCTGCATCATTCTTGTGTCATAAAACTTTTGTTCAATACTTCCTGGTGTAGAAATCAAGCCTGTCCAGTTTCCCTCACGATCCATCAAATTCAAATAGTTTTCAAACTGCTGAACCCCAATACCACTGACTGCGAGAAGAACAATGAGTGAAATTCCTGTCCATCTTATAAGCTTTGTAACCATGATATGATCCTTTAATTTATTTCAATCGAATCTTTATCGGAGACTTTTCAAGAAAGATTGAGGACTCAGGTCAACTAAAAGAATATTTATTGTGAGTTTGTGAATGCTGTGATCAATCTAAGAGGAAAAGAGAGCGCTTCCCACTCTGACAAAGTCGCTTCCATGGGCCAAAGCAATTTTATAGTCCTGACTCATACCCATTGATAACTTAATTTTTTTGAAAGAAAAATCGTTGAGGACAGAATCACGAAGGTTAACTAAACTTTGAAAGCTTTTAGCTGCGTCTTGTTCAAAATGATCTGTCCTTACCTTCCCCATAGTCATAAAACCTTGAAAACTTAGAAAGCTTTTTTCTATTTCTCT
>PAZA01000091.1 GCA_002715375.1 Halobacteriovoraceae bacterium | reverse complement strand
TCATTTTATAAATCTTAATATTAAGGCAGGTCAGGATAATGAGTATGTAAATAAATTGAAAAAAGGAAGAAAGCCCCACGAAAAGTTTCTTGACCCCAAATTCTCGCTTCCTTTTTTATCAAGGTACCTCAAAAGGTTCGTTAAAAAAACCGGTGAGGGAGTTGTTATAATGATGCATTACCCTCTCTACCAACCTAATAAACTTGGAATGTTCCGCGGAGACAAGCGCTTTAACAAAAGAGATCATAAAAGATTTTATAACATTATTAGGCCCTATAACATTGTCGCTATAATCTATGGACATACCCATAGGACGAAATACAGCACTTGGAAAGGTATCCCAGCAATTAATGTAGGAGGACCTTGGTATATGCTGAAAGGGGATGGGTATAAAGGCCATGTTACACTTATTAATATTAATAATAAAAGGCTCAGGGCCTCAGACATTCAATGGGAAAAGCTATCATCTCTTGATAGTGACGGACTTAGTAAAATAAAAATTTCCATGAATCCTCCCGAAGTAAAAAGAAGAGGCTGGAAAGTTAATCGAAAACATACTCGTCAAATCCCCCTCGGTAAAAAAAGGAAATGGCAGGAAAAGAAGACTATTTCAATGAGTGATGGAGAATCAATTCACTATAAAAAGGTATTAGAAATAGCAAATAGAATTAAGCAAAAACCAAATATGAAAAAGTCTTTCCTCCTTTTTAAGGAGACCTTGGATATTGTCCCAAAAAATGGAGAAGAAAGAGCTCGTTTAAAACTTATAGAGAGTATTCCCTATTTATTAAAATTCGAAAAAAGTCTTAAAGGTATCCTTTATGATGAAATCATCTCCTCAAAAACTACAGAAGATGTAAAATATAATTCACCCGGTTTTCTGATTCCTACAATTGCTCATGTGTTTTTAGTCTCTTTAAGTTCTGATGTTAAGAAACTAATCAAACAAACATTAGTCTCTTTGAATCACCATCAAAAAAATAAAATTGTTCAAGAAAGATTAATTATAAACTTTTTAAAGCGTTTTCCCCGTGAAAAGAAAAACTTCTTTGAAGAGGTGAAAAAAAATAAGATTCCTTTTATTGAGAAAGACTTTAAATTTATGGGTTCCGAATCGATGCCTCGAGACGAGAAACTTATAAGAATTAAATTTTAGTATCAAGACTCATTCCTGGTAAGTTTAGGAAAAACAAAGGCCTTCGATGAATTGAATAAAGAGGAGTTCAAATCATTTATTAAAAAGTTAAATTTAACGAACTTCAATAGTTTCCATTAATTGCTTGGTCACATTTTTTAGTTCTGATTTGATAATTGACTGGGCACTCCACATTAAGATCCCACTTCCTACCGCCTTCATTTTGTAATCAACTTTCGTTTGAAAAGGACCACTTTCTAAAGGAGTGATAGTCCAGACTGTCTCCATAGAGTCAAAGGGAGAATTATGTGTGATACCCAACTCGTTAGAAATTCTATTTCTAACTTTTTCTGGTGCGAACTTACTGACTATAACAATGTCACCGTTGGGCTTTTTGGTCGTTTTAATTGAAAATATAGATATAAAAGTTAAAAAATTTTGGACTTCTTGGTAAACAATTTCACCAGCCTCCGGAGAACCTTCAAGCTTTCTCATTTCAACTAAATTAGTAATTGGATAAAGTTTTCCTTCTCCGTAAGAAGAATAGTCATTTATAATCGTGACGACCTCTTCAGGGGTAAGCGGGGTTTTTCCAGCTTTGTTTGACGTAAAGGTCTTTCCAAAAGTTAATTGAGAAAAAAGCATTGTGATGAAAACAAGACTAAAAACTTTAATACCAGGCTCCTGATTAAATTAGCTTCAGAAAGGTTTTACACCATTTGTGAAATAAATAGAATTCATTAGTGTGCGTCGTGTAAAATCTATTATTCAATAAAAATTGTTTATAAAAAGTTTCCCCAATAAGGAGAGGTGCCTCATTTAAAAAGGCTATTATGAGTTTTTTTACTTTCTTAGTTCTTGGGAGGGGGGTCGGTAAATTGTTGGTGCAGGTTAGAAAAAAAGGGTCGTTTGTTTTTCCTAACCTCATGCCTCATCTTGAAAACATATTTTTCCACCCCCAAGCTTTCAAAATCTAAGCCGATGCTATAAAGGGCCGGTATAAAGAGCACGATGAGAGGCGTTCCAACAAGAAGGCCATAGCCCATAGAAAGCGCCATTGGTGATAAAAATTGCTCAAAGCCACCGATCCCCAAACCTAAAGGGATAAGTCCTCCAACAGTCGTCAGAGTTGTAAGAAGGATGGCCCTTATTCTTTTTCCTGTTGCCACAGCAATGAAGTCTTCCGTCCCCTTTGTTCTTTCATCATTGATAGAGTTAATAAGCACAAGAGAGTCATTAACAATAACCCCCATCATCCCAAGGGCACCCAATAAAGAGAAAAAAGAATAAACTTCATTATGAATCTGAAAGCCCCACATGATACCAACAAACCCCATAGGTATCGCCGATAAAACGTAAAGAGGCTGAAAATAAGATTGAAATAAAAGGGCCAGAGTTGTGTAAATACCTAAAACCGCCAGTATGGCCGTATACCGAAGTCCCATGAGGCTTTGTTCCGTTTCACCATCTGTACTTCCAAATTTAAATCTAACACTTGGATGGTTTTTTATTTTTCTAATCTTCTTTTCAACAAGAGATGGGGACATTTTACTATCGCCCGTAATAAGGGTGATTTTATCCCCTTTCCATCTTTTAACTTCAATCTTTTCTTCTTTATGTTCGAATTTTAAAAACTTCCTTAAGGGAATCAGCCT
This sequence comes from Halobacteriovoraceae bacterium, assembly GCA_002715375.1. Classification (GTDB taxonomy): domain Bacteria; phylum Bdellovibrionota; class Bacteriovoracia; order Bacteriovoracales; family Bacteriovoracaceae; genus UBA7317. The sequence continues at coordinate 12,095 of PAZA01000091.1, read as the reverse complement.
CGTTGACTTCTTGCTCGGGACTTCTATATCTTTTAGAAAGTCAGTCTGCTTTTTAAAATCATCATTTATATTTAAATTTAAGGTATATTTTTTCCCAGAGAGCATCACATCATCAATTTTAAAACCTGATAATGCCGTCTGGATTGTTATATTGGCATTTTCTTTGGAGATCCCAACTCTGTTCATTTCATTTTCGTTAAAAACAGCGATGGTATTTTCTCTTTTATCGTGTAGAGAGTTTTCAATACCTTTGACTCCCATATCTTCCAAAATTTTTTCCACTTTGATGGCCGTTTTTTCTCTTTCCTTATCATTATTTCCGATAACTCTAACCTCGATATCCTTTCCCGTTGGCGGGTTTTTACTTATTAAACTGTAAGAGATGTGGGACATTTCACTAATGTTTAAGCTTTCAAATTCCTGCAAAAGCAACTCAGAAATTTCTTTAGCGTTTAACGATCTTTCACGATCGGGGGTCAAAATGATATCAATGGAGGTTGTTTGATAAGAATAAAGATCAAGCTTCCCATTTCTAAAATAATTCAAAGTGGTTTTAAAATCATTGATGAAACCTTTCTTTTCGAGAATTTTTTCAATAAGTCTAATCTTCTTTTTTTTATGGGCCATTGTAAAATTGGGTTTAAACTTCAACTGAAAAATAACTCTTTCTGTACGATGGTTTGGGAAAAGCTTAAATTTAACCTTTGGGATGTTCACAAATCCTGTTAATAAAAAAATAAGCAGGCCTAAACAAATGGTCAGATACCGGTATCTTATTGTGAGCTTCGTTAATTTAATGGTTTGATTTTTCATTAAATCAAAAAGCTTATTTTTAAAAGAGGACTCTTTAACTCTTCCTTGATTAAGATGACTTGGAAGAATAAAGATGCATTCTAAAAATGAAAAGCTAAGGGCCGCCACAATAGACCATGGAACAATCTGCACAAACTTTCCTGTCGTCCCCGTCAGGAGGAACATAGGAAAAAAAGCAATAAGCGTTGTCACTAAAGTTGTAATAATAGGAACCATGACTTTTTTTAGTGCTAATCTAACCGCCTTTTGAGGAGACTTATTTTTCATGAGCTCCTGATTGATGGCTTCGGAAACAATAATGGCATCATCGACAATAATACCCAAAATTAAGATGATAGAGGCCATCGAGAGGCCATCAATCATAAACCCTTTTAAACTCATAACCCCGATTGTTCCAAAAAGAGAAAAAGGAATGCCCAAAACAACCCATAAGGTTGTCTTCAAGTTGACGAAAAACAGAAGTGTTATAAAAACAATAATGAGTCCACTTATTGCATTATTCTTGACTACAGAAAGCCTGTTTTTCACTATTTTGGAAAGATCTGAAGAGACAATCACTTTATAGGAACTGAAGTTTTTGATAATAGAATTGACTCTCTTTCGAACTTTAATAATGTCAGCATCTGGTTTGGCGGTGACGAGAAGATCAACAACATCTTGGCCATTTATTTTTGTTTTTATTTTTAATTCGGGAAACTTTAAGTTGATCTTGGCCAAATGCTTAAGAGCAATCTTTTTTCCCGTTCTATTTGATCTTATGATTATTTCTCTTATTTTTGAAAGAGTATCAGGCCTTGTTTTTATAAGAATAGGAGTTTTTCCTACTTTGCTTTTAATATGACCGCCCATAAAAAAAGAGTAGCTTTTATTCAAAGAGTTAATAACTTCCAAAATAGAGATCTCATTTTTTTTTAATTGGTCAGGTATGAGTTCAATCGATATTTCTGGCTCCCTAATTGTATTAGAGGAGACCTGTTTAACACCTTCCAAGCTTTCAATACTTTTTTGTAAGGCTTTGGCCCATTCATGAACTTTTGGACTGTATTCACTCAAGATCCCTACTGTAAAAGACGGCTGGCCGATCCAATCAAGTTTTCTGACTTCGGGAGAAATGTTAAAGCTTGAATTAAACTCTATCGCCCCAATGGCCCCTTTAATTTCATTAAAAATACTGTCTGTTTTATTAAGGTCCACATCAACCCAGACAAAAACTTGTGAAAAGCCACTTGTAGAAGTAGAGGAATATTTTGTTATGCCATCAACATCTTTAAGTTCCTTTTCTATTTTACGGGTAATTTTTTGGTCGATTTCTATAGGAGAAGCACCAGGGAGCTTTGTTTCAATAGAAAAAATGCCAAAGTCCACATTTTGGGTGTCACTTTTTGGGGTAAAACCAAATTGGATAATTCCAAAAATAAGGACCCCCAAAAAGGTCATATTTACCAAAATTTTATTATTTATAATTTTTTCTATAAACCACATAAATTTCTTCTTGGTTAAATGGATGCAGAGACTAAAAAGTTTTATTTCTAGTTACCGCTTATTCAGGAAAGGGCATCAAAGCCCTCTAATGGAACAATAATAGGGATAATTTATTCTTTTTACTATTCGCATTATTTGAACTCTTAAAAATCAATGTAAATAGCTGAATTTATTTGCTTTTTTCTTTTAGGTTTTGCAAAAAAGATACTGGTATTCAGGTTTTTTTAATGACTTGAAAAGTACACCGTTGATTGACATTAATTGGGACATCATATTATATTCCGCTAATTAATCACAAGGGCATACCAGTGAAGCCTCGCAAATACCCAAGCCAAAGCCGATCCAAAGTAACTGTTGACTCCATTGTTGTAGCGGCATCGGAAATTCTTATAAAATTAGGATACGAAAAATCAACGACTCAAAGAATAGCTGAGCGTGCTGGTGTTTCTGTTGGAACCCTGTATCAGTACTTCCCAAATAAGAAATCAATTTTCACAGAACTGCAAAGATATTATGCAGACAAACTTTATGAGCACTTAGAAAAATTGCTCGAACCCTGTAGAAAATTACCCCTCATAGAGGCCATCTCTTTATTTGTTGAGGGGTTCATTGGTCAAATTAGGGAAAATTTAGAAATTTGGCACGTCCTTTTGGGATACCGTGATCAATTTCTTCCCGAAGAAGAAAGAGTTAGTAGAAACAAAAGGTTACAGGGCCTACTCATCCAAAATATGTCTTTAAGAGAAGAGCCTCTTCGAATCACTGATATTGAAATGTCCTCTTTGTTAATGATCAGTATGTGCGAATCAATGGCCCACTCAGTGATCACTCAATATCCAGACAAGTTGAATAATGGTTCCTTAGAAAAAGAACTTAAATCTCTTTTATCGTCCTATCTTTTAGTCGGGAAGTTTTAACACGCTCGCTGGGCCACCGTTTTGGTCTCTGCAAATAATGCTATGAGTATGATAAAAGGTTATCTTATAATAATTAAACACTTTGAGGTTTGGCTTGGGCGTTGTGAAATGGAGAGGTTTTATAGGTTTTATAGGTTTTATAGGTTTTATAGGTTTTATAGGTTTTTTCCAAACAGCTCGACTAGTCGAATTAATGCTATAGAGGGCATTGTAAATGAAGTCATTCATGATTATTATTCTATTAAATTTAGTAACCTTTCGGATAAAAAATCAACGCGTAGTTTTAGGATTTTTAAGGATGTAAAATGAAAGTAATGGCAATTTTTCTTCTTTTATTTATGAGTCTCTCAGAATTCAGTGAGGCGAGGTCGAGAAGAGGTAAATTTTTTGGAAAACGCAGTAGTCGTAGTTTTTTCAATTCCAATAAGAGGGTAAACCCCAATAGCTTTAGAAGAACCCAAATGGGTCAGCCGCGAAAAAGTGGTACTTTTATGAAATCCATGATGGGGGCTGTGGCCGGAACGATGATTGGTGGTTTTTTGTTTAAAGCTTTTGGAATGAACCCTACAGGGGCGGGAGCCGGGGGAGGCGGAGGAATGGGTTTTATATTCCTCCTTCTTTTAATTGGAGGTGGAGTCTTCCTTTATTTTAGGTACAAAAAAAATACTTCTTATGCAGGTGCGAATTACCAACATGATCAACAAGGTCTCAATCAGCAAAGTTTCAGTGATCAGGGTTTCGGTGAACAGGCCAGAAGACCCTTTGAAGGAGAGTCCCTTAATAACGGAGAAGAGAATCATTTGGATATTGAGCAGAACCCTCAATTTATAAGTGATAGAAACAAAGATTTTTTCCAAATTCAACATGCTTGGTCTAAAAAGAATTTGGATGTTGTTAGAGATAAAATGACCACAGAAGTTTACTTGGAATTTATGGATGAAATTGCTGAAATGAACAGTAAGGGGCATACATCGACATTAGAAAACCTTATGGTGAATAAAACTGAGGTTACTGACAGTTGGGAAGAACATTCAAAAAAACATATGACCTTAAAATTTGAAGTTTCCCTGATTGAGTATGAAGCTGATAAAAATGGAAATATCATTTCCGGTAACAAAGATAGTTACACAGATATCACTGAATTTTGGACATTTACCCAGGAAGGCCAGGGGAGAGATTGGAAAGTGAGTGGGGTTGAAACTCCTGCATGATCTTCAATTAAAGGGTTAGGTGTTTCCTAACCCTTTGTTAATGTGTTTATTAGAATTTCGCCTCTATTAAATAAAAATGGTGAGTTTTGACTTGGGGGTTGCGAATTGGGAGAGTTCTTAAGGGGCTTTTTTAAAAAACTATAAGATAATTGTCAGGAAAATAAAAAATAGCCTTTATTTAGCTAAAAAATGGGTAGTGTCTTTCTTTTTTAAGTTAAGTTTTGGCTGTCTCTGTGGATACCTTGATTAAAAAAAGTGCTATTATATTGTTCAGGTTAATGAAAGATCATTCATGTTTTCATTCAATAGGAATTATTTTTAAATGATGACTTTAATGAAAACATATTAGTTTGATGGAATTGTGCCCATGAATCTTCGTCTTAATTTTTTTCTCTTTATTTTAATATTTTTATCAAGCTCATGCATTAAATGGGAATTAAAGGAGCATTGGGGGATTGGAGCTTGGTCAGAAGATGACAAAGCGATCGCAATTACTAAGCTTTCCTATGAGATGGAAAATAAAGGTTTTGGTGCTGAAACGAGAAATCATCTTTTTCAGGTCAATACTGCTCTAGTTAGTAATATTAATAAAACGAAAGCTCGGGGTCCTTAAATGAAAGGGCAGGTTCAAAAACTCTTTTATATGAGGGATCGAGATTATGTTATAACTAAAACTCTTCAAAAGAATGAGGCTAGTGAAAAACATGTTTATTATCAATTTTTAGGGAATGGAAAAGTCCGAACATTGGGCACGGTACCTGTTAAAAGAGCACCTATCAATTGTGAGGGTGAATCATGGATTGATGAAATTAATGAAGTTGCGGCCTTTATACCAAGCCCAGATGGATCTTACATAGCCTCTGTAAGGCTCAACTTAACTTGTGAAGGGGTTAAGGCGCACGTTAAATTTCTTAACCCTGATGATGGTTCCATATTGAGTAAAGAAACAATACCACTCCCACTGAATATGGTTGGTGCCTGGCAAGATGGGAACAAGAAATTTTTTAATACACAAAATAAGTTTGCATGGAATGAGTCTGGTGAGTTTATGCTTGGCTTTGAAGAATTAAAAAATAATGTAGTTACTAACCGAGTTGTCGGTTGGTTAATGGGACCAGAGAAAGATTCAACGGAGTTGGAGAATTTAGATTATAGTTGCTTTGCTCCAAGTACAACTAGTAGTTACTACAGCTCAAATGGAAAATTTATTAACAGTAGTACCGAAAATGATAACCTCTCAATTGTGTCTCAATCTGGAAAGGTAGACATTTTCGGCTGTCATTAGTTTAAAGCTTGATACCTTAGAGCTAGAATTCAAGACCTTCAATTTCATGGCGGCAAAAAGTAATTTGGTTGCTTGGTCTTAGTGAAATAAGAGTATTTCCACGGATATATTTATAATTCCCAAGGTTAGGAAAAACAAAAGCCCTTTTTTTACTCTATCTTTATCAAAAATGAGGATATAAAGCTTAAGCGACAAATGCTTATTGGTCACTGAAATAAAGTTTTAACTTCCTTAGAATTTTCACTTCGGATGTTTTTTAAGAATATTCTTGCTTGCCATAAGCATTTTTTATCTACCATCCAGACAATTTTATCTTGCCACTCTTTGATATGTTTTGGCATTTGATGAAAAGTATATTTTAGAGGAAGGGAAGCCCCTTCTAACCTAAGCAAAAAAGGTATATCATCGCTAATTATCACATTGCTTGGCCAAAGAGCTTCATTTTGTCCGATTTCCCACTTTAATTTACCTTTGGCTCCTTTTTTGGAGCGTATCATCCCATTTAAAAGTTTATCATTTTCCTCTCGCCAAATTTTAACATCTTTAAAATTCTCTAAACAATGGTGACCTGAAAGTTCAGTACTTATCATCCATAAATTTGGAGGTTTTTTTCCCTGAATACTCCTGGTCGCCCCTAGAGAAGAAATATCATCCTCACTTTTTGTAAAAAGTCTACCAATGGCCTTAACTAATTTTGAATTCTTTTTCTTTTTGATTTTCTCATGTTTAATTTTATTATTATAAGGACCTTTTATTTTGAACATATTGCCAGATTCGTCCATTATTTCTAATCTTTCACCTTTTAAAAGTTTAATCTTTTCTTCTTTAGTAAATGCTTGTCCATCTTTAATTTCAGGTGAAGTGGATGAAAGAATCACGTACTCATTAGAAAAACTTAATGGTATACAAAAAAGACTTATCAACAACCCCAACAAAAATTTCATTTTTCCTCCATTTTGATGGAACTTCCCATTTCATTATTTTTAAGTCTTTTAAAATGAAATTGAATGAGGCCATCCTCAGGATATTTTTTATGTAACTCACTAAAAACTTCCATACTTGTTTTTTCATTTTCTTTTAGTAAATTAAACGCTTTTAAATATTCTTCTAAATATTGTTTTTTTTCAGAATTTTTTTCTAATAATTCAAATACTGGGAGGAAGGTATCTTTTCCCTTTAAAGCAAGTTCTCCAATGGGACGATGGGAAAAATTTTTAAATTTTGTTACCACGTCTTGACTAACACAGACTTCAGTTCCTAAATGTTTATTCACACTTTCTAATCTTGCTGCTGTATTCACAGCATCTCCAATAATTGTGTAATCAAAACGTCCTTCACTTCCAAAATTTCCTACAACAACTTCACCTAAATGAAGACCCATACGTGTCTCACCAAAGGGGATATTTTCTTTATTGGCCATTTTAATAAAATCATTTGAGAATTCAGTCATTTCTTCTAAACATTTAATGGCCTTTTCTGAGTGACTCTCATCGCTTAGTGGTGCTCCAAAAAAGGCCACGATGCCATCCCCTAAAAATTTATCAATAGTCCCACCGTAATTTAAAATAATATCGCTCATCCCTGTTAAATACTTATTAAGCCATTCATTTAAAACTTCTGGAGGAAGTTTTTCAGAAAGAGTTGTGAAACCTGCTATATCAGTAAATAAAATAGATAATTCTTTCCTTTCTCCTCCAAGTTTAAGTGTCTGAGGGTTTTCTTCTAACATTGCGATAACTTTCGGGGAGAGGTATTTAGAAAATGCATGACGGATAAAAGCTTTTTCAGCTTTTAATTTTCTACTTAAATAAAATATTCCATAAGAAAATGCTAAAAGAGAGGAGAGTATTGGTAAAAATAGAGGTGTATGAGTATGAAAATTCGCCCATAATATAAGAACGCTTAGAGTATAGAAACTTGTGAGTAAAAATTCTCCTAGAATTTTTTTAGATAAACTTGGAGTCATCCCTAAAAAGAGTGAACAAAAGATAAGGATAAAAAATATCATCCATTCTAAAAATATAGGCAAGACATTTATCTTTTTTGAATCTAGAAGTTGGGCCAAAATATGTGCATGAATTTCTATTCCTGGAAGCACGCCTTTTTTTAATCCTTCAAGAGAAATAAATGGTGTTTTATGTCGATCAAGGTGTGGCAGTTTCGCTCCAATAAGTACTATTTTTTCTTTAAACCAATTTTTTGGCAGTCTATTTATCATTTCAATTGGATATTCTTTAAAAAGTGGTTCTTTATTTGAAATCCCCCCATACCAATGGATAAGGTTTTTATCTCTTTTCTCATATTTTAAGTCAAAGCTCTTAATAAAAAGACTTGCCAATGAATTTTCTTTTCCTTTTGAAAAATATATTTCCCTTACTACCCCATCACGATCATCTTTAACCAGATTTGCAAGGCCTCTCTTTTCTTTAGGGATGAAATTTTTTATATACTCAGACTGTTTTTCAGTTAATTGATCTTTTTTAAGTGCATAGGATAAAATTAAGGGTTTTTTAAAATTCTTAATAACCAAGTTTAAATAATTATCTTTAATGACCTCTGTTTTCTGATCGATTAATATATCAACAAAAACTCCTCTAACTTCTTTTTTTTCTAAATTTTCTAAAACTTCTCCTAAAAATTTTCTATCAAGAGGTGACCTATAAGGAAATTTTTCAAATGTTTTTTCAGTAATTTTTAATATAATAATGTCTGGATGGGTTTTAATCTCTTTGGCAAAATGCGCGGTCTTAAAATCATTTATCCAAAGATTAATAAGTGAAAAAAAAGCCACTTGATATTGCATAATGAGTGCAATTACGGATGTGACAAAGGCAGTTATTATAAAATGGGCTTTCACTATAATTCTCCCCCCAAAATAAAGGCCCCATAAACTTCTGGTGGATAACCTTGATTTTTAGTTTTCTCAATGGCCTTTAACCATGAATCGCCAAGTGAATTTTTTTGTAATGCTTTATGGAATTCTTCCATAAAAAATAATGTCCCTTTGTCACTCACAGGCCAGAGACTACTTAATAGACTTCTTGTTCCACTTAAATAAAAACTTCTGGATAGCCCTAAAAAGTCATCTCCTGCTAACGTTTTTCCCATACCTGTTTCGCAGGCAGATAAAATAACTGTACGTGCTTTAAGTTTACTATTAATAATGTCTTTCGCATAAAAATGTAAGGCCTTCTTACCATCTGATAAAATAATTGCTGATTTCATCGGGTCACTGGGATTGAATTTTCCATGTGTCGCAAGATGTAAAACTTTGGTCCCTCCTTTTATTTTCTTTTTAAGTCCTCTCAAGGTGGCCTCTTTCCCAAGAAGGCCTTTTTTATTATATAATTTTGATAAACTATTAATTTCCTTCTTTGCCCCCGGAAGCTTTTTGAAAAGACCACCAAATTCAGGATCTCCTAATAATACAACTTTATTTTTATAGTCTTTATTTTTTGAATCAAAAATCCAATTGGCCTTAGGTAAAATCGATAGTGGAAACTTTAAACTAAGTATTCCCCAAGGAATAAAATAACTAAAGCCTGAAGGTAAAAAATAAACACTATTTGGGGTATTCCATTTTTTTATTTGTAATTTGCTTCGAAGAATCGATGCAATTTTATTTTGTTCTTTAATATCGTTGAAAGCGATGGCATCTGTAAAAGAAAATAAGATTTCTTTTAATTCATCTTGACTTAGACCTAAGTTGATAAGCTTTGATTTATTTTTAGAAATTATAAGATAATTCATATTTTCATTGGAAAAAGTTGGTATCTCATAAACTAAGACCTGACCAACTTTTAAATGATTTTGAATTTTATTAATACTCAAATTAGATTTTTCGTAAAAGTACTTAAGTAATTCAGGATTTACTTTTTTTAATTCATTTAAATAATTTTCTTTTTGTTTTAACAGTTGATCCTTTTTTATTTCGTTATTTCCTTTTTCAAAATTAAACAATGTAGAATTTAACATTAATTTTTTTAATTTTTTATTAATATCAACAATCTTTTTCCCAAGAGGATGGTTATTGACTTCCTTAATTTCCGTATCTGCTAACATGTCTGAAAAAGATCTTCCTCGGCTTTCTTCTAGAATTTTTACAATTTTGTTTGTTTTTCTTTTTTCCTTCAAAATTTTTAAAATATTTTTAATAATACCCTCTTTACCTAAACCAAACCGTAATTTTGAATGATCTGATTTTAAGACTCCTGAAATAGCATTAACTGATTTATGGGCCCTTAAAAAAGCTTTTAATGCCCTATCCTTATGACCTCTTTTCAGATAAAGTTCTCCACGCAAGGCTTCGACACGCCAAATAAGATTAGGTAATCCACTTTCTTTAGCAAAATGAAACATTTCATCTGCAATCTTCTCTGATTCATCAAATTTGTTAAGTTTGTAAAGGACATAGGCCTTTACTGCCAATGTCGTACTAATTCCTAAAGGAAAATTTAATTGAGTAAAATATGTTTTCGCTAGGTCAAAATATTTTTCACTTAAATTATTTTCATTTCCACTTCCTAAAATTGCGGCTCCTAAAAAGGTGGTATTTATGGCCTCTCCGTAAACTACATCATACGGAACTTTTACAAACTTGCCATAAAGTGAATGGTGAGCAACAAAGTTCACATTATTAATACGCTCCCGGGCGAGGATTCCCCAAAGTTTCGCTTCCTTAAAATTATCAGTTAATACATTTAATACACATAGTCCTACATACGCCCTGATTTGTGCGGAACTCATGGCCACAAGTTCTTTTAAATTGGTAGGGGGTCCCATATAAGATGTTGGGAGTTTCCACTTATCAAGTACGCTTACGATTTTTAAAAAATCTCTTTTGGCATTTTCATAATCATGTAACCATAACCTGGCCTCTCCTCGAAGGGATAGCCCCAATAAGTCAAAATTAAACAACTCTTTTTCTAAAGTTCTAATTTCATCAGTAATTTTCTCCGCCAATGCAGGATTACCTAGCATAATGAGAAGTTTTACTTTTTCTTTTAATATATACCACCGAATTAAAGGTTTTTTTTCGTTTTGAATTCTTTTTTCAATAAGGGGTAAGACTTCTTGCAGATTGCCTTTTTTCATTTTATATTTTAAATTATCACTTAATTCTACTTTAAAATTATTTTCAAATTCTTTTGCTAATTCAAAGTTTTTCGAGTTTTTTTGAGGCCCTAAGTTTTTCCGATTTAACCTACTTAACACACTTTTAATTTTTTCTTTTTCACCTTGAGTTAGGGGTCCCTCATCGATACTTTGTGGTACTTTTGCTAGCTTTACGCTTGAACAACCTAAAAAAACCAACAAAAGACTAAGACCAAGAATTTTATTCATTTAAGATTTCTCCGCAAATTTTTCTTCTTATTTTAAATTTTAAATCCATCATAAAGAGAAGTCTCGAATTTAATAATTATTTATTAGAAGTTCGTCTTAATTAAAGAAAATTCGTGAATTTTGAATGGTTGTTGCTATAAAAGGTAGATTGTTTTTCCTAACCTTACCGTCATAATCTTTTTTAATCTTTTCTATGGAACTTCTAAAGATATATATTAAAAATAGAAAAAGTTTAGTGGATGTTTAGTTATTTTGATTATGGTAAACGCTTTTCTATTTAACCGACCACTTAAAAGGGTTAGAACTAAAAGATTTAGATCAAGGAATTAAAAGACTAGCTCCTTTTAACCTTCATAAATTATATTTATAAGGCCAAGGTGATCGACGGTGTTTAGTAATCCTGAAAAAGTTCGTATTTTTCTAAGTTCTGGATACTTTCTGCTTTAATTTTCTTAATTTGATCAAATAGTTTTATCTACTATTTTTTTCATTTTTATACAAAAAATACCGATATTTACCTATCAACTAAAAAGTAAAATAATGATCCATTATCTAAAAAATATTATTGAAGGCCTTTTTGACCCGGAAAATAAAAAATCTATTTCCACTTTCTTTATATTTAGTTTTTTTATTATTTTTTTTCAATTACTCTATTTGATTTATAAAATTTCAGTTCAATTAGAAATTCCAACCGTTCAAACTGAAGCTAAATTAAAGCTTATTAAATTCGCCCAGGCCAATGATATACAAAAAAGAAAAGCTATTTATTCTCACTCTTTAAATAAAAGGATCTATTTATGGCCTCTAGAAGGAATAATTATTGATAAGGATCTTAACTTTTTTAAAGAACGTGTTGAAAAAGTGTTGGTCAATCAGTTTTCTAATGATTGGAAAACATTAAAAACTTCAGAAAAAATTTTCTTTATGGAGCAAACGGTAAGCGCTATCGCTCTTGATTTAAAAAAGAAAATAAAAAATGATTTTTTCTTAACTCAAAATATAGAGGCAGATGGTTATTTTTCTGAAAAAAAACTAACATCTCTT
>PAZA01000090.1 GCA_002715375.1 Halobacteriovoraceae bacterium | reverse complement strand
CGTTAGTAATTGTCGCTTTAACAGTTCTATCTTCAAAAACAGCTTCAATTATCAAATCGCAACCCTTAAGGATCGATAAATCAGTTCCGTACTTAATCTTTGAAAGTATCTGTTTTCTTTTTTCTTCACTTATTTTTCCATTTTTAAAACTTTGCTCTAAAATGACCTCTATTTTTTTATAACCTTTTTTTGCAATTTCCTCATTCTTGTCAATCATAACCGTATCAATTCCATTCAATGCACTAGCATAAGTAATACCATGACCCATCATACCGGCACCTAGAACTCCTACTTTTTTGATTTCTTTTGGAGGAATGCTTTTTGGACGGTTTAACCCTTGATTAATTTCCTTAAGCTGGAACCAGGCAACTTTTAATATATTTTTGCATTCTTTACCTGTCACAACTTCTGCAAAGGCCCTGGACTCAATTCGAGAAGCCGTTTCGAAATCAACCATAGAGCCTTCAACAGCACTTGCCATAATCGCTTTTGCCGCAGGGTAATTCCCCCATGTTTTTTTCTGTAAGAGAATTGGAGCAAATATTAATTTATTTACTAAAGAAGGATGCTGCGGACCTCCCCCAGGAATTTTCGCTCCTTTTTTATGCCAGGGTTGCTCCGATTTTGGATTATTAAAAATCCATTGCCTGGATTTTTTAAAAAGATCCTCTAAATCAATAGCGGTATCATGAATAAGACCATCTCTTTTCGCTTTATCAGGTCCAATCTGATGTCCTTCCAAAAGAAAAGGCATTGCTTTTTCAAGACCAAGAAGCCTCACAAGTCTTGTAATCCCACCTCCTCCTGGGAGAAGACCTAAAGTCACTTCAGGGAAACCAAACTTAACTTTAGGGTTATTCACTGATAATCTATAATGACAGGCTAGGGCAAGCTCCATACCAGCCCCAAGAGCTGAGCCATTTAAAGCTGCAACAATGGGAACTCCTAAGGTTTCAAATTCTAACATCCATTTTTTACCGAACTCGGCCATATTAAATGCTTCTTTTGATTCTGATAATTCAAATAGCATTTCAATATCACCACCTGCTAAAAAGGTATCTTTAGCAGATGTGAGTATAACCCCTTTAAGCTTTTTTTCATTTTTTAATTTTTTAATTATTTCCTGAAAGGAATCGAAAAAATCTTTATTAATGACATTAACAGGCCTCCCAGGCATATCCATGGTAATTGTCACAATATCATCCGGATCTATATTATATTGAAAGCTCACTAGGCTTCTCCCTTCCTTTAAACGAAGCTTTTAATTTAATTATTATTCTTGATCTTATAATTTTTACTTTCTCCTAAACCCTTTCAATAATTGTTGCGATGCCCATTCCACCGCCTACACAAAGAGTTACAAGACCTGTTTGTAAATCTCTTCTTTCTAGCTCGTCAATAAGAGTGCCCATAAGCATGGATCCAGTTGCACCTAAAGGATGCCCCAAGGCAATTGAGCCACCATTCACATTCACGTTATCAAGATTTTTTAAATTCAAATCCTTAGCAAATCTTAAAACGACGGAGGCAAAAGCTTCATTAACTTCCAGAAGGTCAATATCAGAAATCTTCATACTGGCCTTTTTAAGCGCCTTTTTAGTTGCAGGCCCAGGACCCGTTAACATAATAATTGGGTCCGTTCCAACCAAAGCAGATGATAGTATTTTGGCCCTAGGTTTTAACCCTAATTCTTTTCCTTTTTCCATGGAGCCAATCAGCACCAAAGCAGCTCCATCAACGATACCAGAAGAATTTCCTGGAGTATGAATATGATGAATAAACTCAATATGTGGATAATTCTGTAAAGCAACAGAATCCATCCCCATTAAACCTATTGACTCAAAAGAGGGTTTTAAGTTTTCCAAATCATCAAGAGTTACACCATCTCTTACATGTTCATCATGTTCTAAAATTAAAATACCGTTTTGATCACGTACAGGAACGATGGATTTAAATTTATTTTCTTTTATTGCCTTAACCGCTTTTTTTTGACTTTCCAATGCAAATTGATCAACATCTTTTCTTGAAAATTTCTCAATAGTGGCAATTAAATCGGCTCCTATCCCTTGGGGTATAAAGGGTGTTTTAAAACTAACATGGGGATCACTGGACATAGGTCCTCCATCTGACCCCATGGGTACCCGACTCATACACTCCACTCCTCCTGCTACAATCAGGTTTTCCCAACCAGAGAGAACTTTCATGGCCGCCAGGTTAATGGTCTCCAGGCCGGTCGCGCAGAAACGGTTGACCTGCATTGCAGGTACATCCAAATTCCAACCTGCAAATTGAGTCGCCATTTTAGCGATATTACTTCCTTGCTCTCCAACCGGAGTTACACAACCTATAACAACATCATCTATTTCAGAAGTATCAAGTTGATGACGATTGTCTAATTCTTTCATAAGGCCTGCCAAGAGCTTTATTGGAGTGACTTCATTTAATGCACCTTGCTTTCTTTTTCCTCTTGGCGTTCTCAAGCAATCAAAAATATAAGCACCCTTTTCCATCATTAATTCTCCAATGGTTTATACTTTCCTTTAATCATTTATTTATAGACCCATGGATCTTCCTATTATTTCTTTCATAATCTCGTTGGTACCACCGTAAATGGTTTGCACTCTTGAATCGATATAGGCCCTAGCAATTTCATACTCCATCATATACCCATATCCCCCATAGAGCTGAAGACATTGATCAACGACTTTTACCTGAAGGTCTGTTGTCCAGTATTTGGCCATTGCTGCTTTAACTGCAGAAAGCTTTTTTTGATTTAAAAGGCCTATGCAGTCGTCTATAAAGACCCTGCCTATTTCAGATTCAGTTTTCATTTCCGCTAATTTAAATCTGGAGTTTTGGAACTGACCTATCGGTTTGTTAAAAGCAGTTCTTTCCAAAGAATACTCGGTTGTATAGCGAATAACTTCTTCGACAACAGAGATAGCAGCGGCAGCAATAACCAAACGCTCTTGAGGAAGATTTTCCATCATGTACTTAAAGCCTTCCCCTTCTTTACCCAAAAGATTTTTTTTTGGAACTTTAACATTCTTAAAAAAGAGTTCTGCAGTGTCTTGGGCCTTCAAGCCTAACTTTTTTAAGTTTCTCCCTCGTTCGAATCCTTCCATCCCATCTTCTATACAAATTAAACTGATTCCTTTTGCTCCTTCCTTAGTATCTGTTTTGACTGCAGTGATAATTAAATTTCCAAGGATACCATTTGTTATAAATGTCTTTGAACCATTTATTAAAAAGTAATCTCCTTTATCCTCTGCTGTTGTCCTGATATTTTGTAGATCGCTTCCCCCACCTGGTTCAGTCATTGCTAAAGCCGTAATAATGTCACCCGTAACAAGTTTGTTAAACCACCTTCCTTTTTGATCCTCATCACAATACCTCTCTAAATATGGTATCGCGACATCATTGTGGAGAGCAAAAGAAAGACCAGATGTCCCCGCTTTTGCAATTTCTTCTATAAGAACACAGCTATATTTAAAATCTTTTAATCCAAGTCCACCATATTCTTCCGGTATGGTCATGGCAAGAAGTCCATTTTGACCTGCTTTAGTCCATATTTCCTTTGGAACAATCCCATCCTTTTCCCATAATTCATGAAAAGGAATAACTTCTTTCTTTAAAAACCCTTTCACTGAGTCTTTGAAAAGAAGAAGTTCTTCGTTATACATTCCCTTTTTCACAAATTTCTCTCCTTTTAATCAACTAAATTAATAACATACTTATATTTTATTTTTTTACTTAAAATTCTAATACAATTTTGTTTTAAAGAACGAAATTATTCTATTTCAAGTTTTAACTCTTCTCTTTGTTCATCTAACTTTGAAGTCCTTTTCTATAAGTATTTAAGTATTACTTTGTCATTTTTTCTTAAATAAAAATTAATTGTTTAAGTTCAGTATTTAATTCTTTGGAACTATAGGAGTTCGTCTCATTCTCTTTTCTAAAAAGGATCTCGAAGACTTTATGTCTTATTCACCCTAATGGCTTTAATGGATCATGTAATCGAGTAAAATAAAAAAAAATGATATCCAACTAGAAAGAAAAGGAAAATATGAAAAGCTAGAATTTTACGATTTTCTTACCACTTGTTTTTCAATTTCCAGATTGTATAAGAAGAAAAGAAAATTTCTTCTCCTGCTATTGCTAAATGTGATGATTGCTTTATATTTTTGCTATTATTACCCAGATATAAAACTTCTCTTATACTTCCATTGGGATCTATTTTAAGAATGTTATTATTTAAATCTGTAGAAATCACATAATCCTTAACTGGATACCAAGAATCTAAATCCTTTTTGAGATCTACAAATCTCCACTCTTTATTTTTAGAAAGGTACCAAATTAGACTCTTTCCTTTTTTATTTTCAAGCTCAACCTTCATTACAAAACCGCTATCATAAGATTTCACACCCCATACTTTTTTGATTGGAGGAAGGGCTATTTCATGAAATTTCTTTCCTTTATTACGACTAAGGTAAAGTCTATGGTTAATTAAATTAACATCTTCTTTTTCCATGTGGCCATTTATAATATCAGGATAAGAGAAAATATATATTTCTTCAGTTTTTTCATTACCTAATATTTTTATTCTTGTTTTTTTACCGTTTAGATTGTTTGGCAATCTATAGATCTCTTTCCAAGTAGGTTTATCTTCTTTTAAATTGGTTTTATAAAGTCCGTATCTATTTGCCATGCTACCTTTTTCAGGGTCTACTTTTGATATCAATACCATTTGAAAAGCATCATAATTTAGAAAAATAGGGTTGACATTAGCAGCTCCTTTTTCTACATCTCCTAAAGAAGGGTAATTCTTCCATGAGTTTCCTGTATCCAAACTATACTTGTCTCCATTTTTGTGACGATTGAGGATAATCCGGTTTCCATAGTAAACAGAACCAATCTGATTTATTTTTTCTCTAGGTGATATATTTATCCATTCTCCTATTCCTTTATTAAAGATGGCCAAATTAGTCTCTCCTCCCCAAATAGTCCCTACTAATTTCCCATTGACTAAGGCAACTGAATTCAAAGTATTATAATAATTTAAACCATCATCCAATCTTTTAAACCCTACAGGTTTGGTTGGTTTCTTTTCTGATTCTTCATTATACAAATGAAGAACATTACTTTTTTTACCGTCAAAATAATGATGAAAAGAATTTCCACCTTCTTCAATGAAGTTCATTTCCCAGTGTTTCTTTTTATTCTCAACACTATAACTTGTTCTGTAAGTTTTAGATTCAATCTCTATCTTTAGTTCCCCATCAGGACATTTTTGAATACACAAATTTTTTGAATTTTTTACGAAAGTGAAAATACCTTTTTTACCAAACCAGGTGACCTTTCCATCTTTAAAAAACTCGATCTTATTTCCACTTAATGCTTCAATCCAAGTACCATATACCCATTTGGCTTCAGGAACTTTTGGCAAACAAGATGTTACGGAAAGTAATAAAAATATAATTAAAAAAGAGTTTTTAAGTGATAGTTGGTATTTTTTCATAACATGCAAGGCCTCATCTGAAAAAATGCTTTTTTCTTTGAAGGGATACTGTCCTATCGGAAAAAACTTAAAATCCTAGATAGTTAAATTATTAAAAAAAAAATTAAACAGATGGCTTTAATTTTTATATTGACTGACTATTAAGATCTTTATTTTTTAACTCTTGCAATTATGTTTTTAACTTTATTTTGAAACTAAATGGTAGTTTAAATTTATATTTTTCAAGAGAAGGTAATTAATTAGGAATCAGGCTTCAAAGCCTTTAAATATAAAGACGACTTTAGTATTATCAAATAATTAAAATTCAATTAACAAAATGTAAATTTAAGAAAAATAAACGTAGACAATCAAGTATTTTCTAGGAGTATCTTAAAAGCAATTATTTAAAGTAATAGGTATAGTAAAGGCCAGTTTTTCCGCTACTTAAAGTTAATTGTTCATTTGAAATCTCAGGGAATTTTGCACCATTAAAATAGATTTGAGAAACTTCACTTCTTATCGTTAGCCAGTTCCAACAAATCTCAAAGAAAGAAGAAGCCCCCATTTGAAAAGGCTTTGTTGAATTAAATTTTTCACCAGTTGAGCTTCTTTTTAAAGAAAAATTCAATTGATAACTAAGGGAAATCCCTCCTCCAATTCTAGCCGAAAGACCTTTTCCATCATTAAAACTTTTATCACCAAAATTATAAAAAACAAAAGGGTTCATTGCTAATCTACTTACATCTACTTCTGTTTCTTCACCATCAACTGGATAATCTATCAAAGTTGTTTTAAAGGCACTTATCGTATAAAATTGCCCCCACCCCCAGGAGCTTTCTCCGAAATAAGAAGGAGCTGTCTCTAACCAACCATCAAGCTTTCCCTTACTTGAGTAGCTTTTTATCCCTCCTCCAACACATTCTTCTTTACTAACTGTATCCGTTTCTTTTACACAGATTTCTCTTTCTACTTCTTTAGATGAATCATTCAAAACTTTTGATTTAAATCTTCCAACGGCACTTCCCGAACCTATTGTTACTCTATAGAGTCCTGAGCATGAACTTAAAAAAAAGACAAAAATTAAGGTCCCAAAAAAAGAAACTTTACCTTTCATATTTAAAATTTTTCAATCTCAATTTTTAATCTTTACCAGTTGTTTTAAAATTTTTTTTAATTTAGGAGTTTTTTCCAAAGCCTTACTTAATTTAGTAATATCTTTCAAATCAAGAATTAATGGGGATCTTTGAAACCGGCCTTCGTGGCCATAATGACAAAAACGAATCTCCTGACTTCCCTTGGCTTCACCTTCTGTAAATTTGAGAAGCTGAATTGTGGGGACATGGTACCTAGACACGATTTGAACTTCCTCTTCAATAAATCCACTTCCCCAAATTAAACTAAATTTTTTCTTTTCAATATTTGATTTAGTCATTTATCGTTCCCCTCCCCAAATTTCTATTCGCCTTTAAAGTTTGAAGTTTAAGCAATGTTTAAAAATAGGAAAATTTATCATTTTTTAAAAAAGGACACGAAAGAAACTAAACTTTAAAACTCTTGGAGTAAAAAAAGGATGTTTGTTAATTAATAATTTGAAGTGATAAATATAAGAAAAAAAGCGGAAATATCTAGATAGTCTTTAATTTTAACTATCTTCCGGAACCGCACAAATATTAGAGCGTGTTAAAAATCTCATCCCAGTCCCATTATCAAGAGAAAACATTCCCCCTATTCCTTTTACCGCATCGATTATAAGGTCTGTATTTTTCCATTTCTCATATTGATCACCACCAATATAAAAAGGAATTCCCCCTATATCTCCTAAATGAACATCATTATTACCTACTCTAAACTCTTTTTGAGGAAAACACATAGGTGAACTTCCATCACAACACCCGCCTGACTGATGGAAAAGTAGATCAGGACCATGAGTTTCTTTCAATTGCTCTATTAGTTTGAGTGCTTCTTCCGTTGCCTCAACTTTCATAATACCCTAGCCTTTTTTGGAAAAAACCAAATAAAAGGGGGCCTTAAAAAAGGACCCCCTTGTGGTTAAACTAAAATTGCTTAACTTTAAAAGAAGCCTAGAGGATTTTCGTCGTAAGACACCAAAAGGTTCTTTGTTTGTCTGTAGTGGTTAAGCATCATTTTATGAGTTTCTCTACCAACACCTGATTGCTTATAACCACCAAAGGCTGCATGAGCTGGATAGGCATGGTAACAATTAGTCCAAACTCGACCTGCTTGGATTTCTCTACCCATCTCAAAAGCTAGATTTCCATTTCTAGTCCAAACACCTGCACCTAAACCATATAAAGTGTCATTAGCGATTTTAAGGGCCTCTGCTTTATCCTTAAAAGTTGTTACCGAAACAACAGGTCCAAAAATTTCTTCTTGGAAAATTCTCATCGCATTGTTGCCTTTAAAGACTGTTGCTTGGATATAGTTCCCCTTCTCAAGGCCAGTATTAAGAGACGCTTTTGAACCTCCGGCCAAAACTTCCGCACCTTCCTTTTTACCAAGATCAAGATAAGAAGTAATTTTTTCCATTTGCTCGATAGAGGCTTGAGCTCCCAACATAGTTTCCATTTTAAGTGGGTTGTCTTGTGTTACCTTTTTAACTCTCTCTAGAGCACGAGCCATAAATTTGTCATAAATAGACTCTTGAATAAGAGCACGACTTGGACAAGTACAGACTTCACCCTGATTAAGAGCAAACATTGTAAATCCTTCTAAGCACTTATCAAAAAAGGCATCATCTGCGTCCATTACATCTTCAAAAAAGATATTAGGAGACTTCCCACCAAGCTCTAGCGTAACTGGAATCAAGTTTTCACTAGCATATTGCATAATGAGTCGACCTGTTGTCGTCTCACCTGTAAAAGCAACTTTTGCAACTCTCTTTGAAGAAGCTAAAGGCTTTCCTGCTTCAAGACCAAATCCACTAACGATATTAAGAACACCTGGAGGAAGAAGGTCTCCTATTAGCTCCATTAAAACCATAATGGAAGCTGGAGTTTGCTCAGCAGGCTTCAATACAACACAATTTCCAGCAGCTAGTGCAGGAGCTACTTTCCATGCGGCCATTAAAAGAGGGAAATTCCAAGGAATAATTTGTCCGACTACACCTACAGGCTCTTTGATGTGATAAGCATAATTTTTGGAATCAATTTCAGCAACTGTTCCTTCTTCAGCTCTAATAACACCACCAAAATATCTAAAATGGTCAACTGTTAATGCAAGATCAGCAGCGATAGCTTCTCTTATTGGTTTCCCATTATCTAAAGTTTCGGCAGCAGCTAGAAGATTGATATTTTTTTCAACAACATCTGCAATTTTAAAAAGGATATTTGACCTTTCTGTTATGGAAGTCTTACCCCAAGCAGGAAAAGCAGCATGCGCCGCATCCAATGCAGAATTAACATCTGCTTCGTTAGAGCGGGCAACTTCACAAATAATTTCATTTGTAATAGGTGAAGGATTTTCAAAATACTTACCAGAAAGAGGCTCTACAAACTTGCCATTTATGTAGTTTCCATACTTAGACTTGAACGGGAAAGGTACTTTTAGGTGACTAACATCTAATGATGCAGACAATCCTCTGGTTTCATGAGTTTCCATTAATTCTCTCCTTTGAATTTTTTATATATAAAATTTTGCTCTTTTTTTTTCATCTTTTCAAGGACCGTATCATACAAAGTATAACTAGGTTCATAAATCATACTGAGTAAAAGTAGAGTATTTCTATTTAGAATAAAATTCGCAAGTTCAATGTATTTGTATAGATTTTTAGACCAAGAAAACGGAGCTTTATAAATAAAAAATTAGAGAATACTTTTCTCCCACATTTTAAAAATAATTTAAAGTTGTAGTTAATCACTCCGATCAGACTCTCATGAAAATTCTAATCGTCGAAGACTCAGAAAATGCAAGAAAACAATACCAAGAACTCTTTAGACCAGAGGGATATGAACTTCTTGAAGCAGAAAATGGTCTCGAAGCGTTAGGAGCTATTCAATATTACAAAGAAACCATCGACATAATCATCTGTGATGTAAATATGCCAAAACTTGATGGTCTTTCTGTTTGTGAAATTGTTCATAGAGATAAAATTAAAACTGCCCCTATTATCATGGTAACGACAGAGTTAGACCCTGAAATGAAAAGAAGAGGAATGAACGCTGGTGTTAGAGTCTGGTTTCATAAACCAGTTGATGAAGATAAACTATTAAGTGTTGTCCAAAAATTAACATAATTTTATTTAATTGAATTAGGAGAAATCATGAAAAAGTTTGCTTTCTTATTGTTTGCTCTAGGTTTCTTATCGAATCCTGTATTAGCAGAAAAATTAAAGGTTGGTGTAATAATTGGGGCAGGGGGGTCAGCTAACTCCTTTTTTCAAATGATAAATAGAGGGGTCGGAAAAGCAAGGAAAGAATTAAAAATAAAACCCTTTATTGAAAGAGCGCAGGCATTAAAAGGTGAAGCGATCAATCAGGCGTCTGTAGATGCAGCGCTTGAAAGATTAATTGAAAAAAGAAAAGTTAATATAATCGTCATCGATTGGATGAATACAGGATTTGGATCTACAGTTAAGAAACTAGGAAAAAAACATCCTAATGTTAAATGGATTGTGGAGGATACTGACGCAAACTTAGGAATGAAAAACGTGGTTAGTGTTCTTTTTGGACAACATGAAGGGTCTTTTCTGGCTGGAGCACTAGCTGGTGCTATGACTAAGTCGAACAAAGTTGGTTTTATTGGAGGAGTTAATATTCCAGTTATTGATTCTTTTAAAGTCGGTTTTGAAGAAGGTGTGAAATACACAAATTCAAGCGCTAAAGTTGAGACAACTTACCTTTCACTTTTACCAAAATTTACTGGATTTGGAGACCCCAAAGGGGCTTTCAAGAAAGCCACTTCATGGTACAAGTCAGGTGTTGATATTATTTACTCTGCAGCTGGAGCTTCTGGTAACGGTGTCATAAGAGCCGCTAAAAAATCAAAAAAGTTCGCAATAGGTGTTGATAGTGATCAGGATAGTAAGGCGAAAGGAAGAATATTAACTAGTATGATGAAAAGACTTGATAATGCCACTTTTAATGAAATTAAAAAAATCAAGGAAGGAAAATTTAAACCTGGAGTTGCATACTATGGGCTTAAAGAAGGTGGAGTCTCTTTGACAGAAATGAAATATACAAAAAATGTTATTTCTGGAGAAATCCTTGCTAAAATAAGAGATATCGAAAACAAAATTAAATCTGGTAAAATTAAAGTGACAAACGCAATGACTAAAAAATAATCAAATAATTTAAATTTACTTTTTGAAAAAAGGGAGTCCTACGGGCTCCTTTTTTTATTTATGATAATTATCAGTCTGTACAAATATTCGCACTAAAGACTTCTTAGTATTTAACCGATAATTTACCTAAGAATAATTTTTTTAATTTTTTGAATAATTTAATTAGGTAGAATAATGACCATTTTTCAAGGGATTAAATTTAAAGTCATTTCAGCAATAGCGATTATTCTAACCGTTTTTTTCTCTGGTTTAACAGCATACATAATTAATGATCAAAGAGTGAAACTTATGGGGGCCCTAAAAGAAAGGGGTTCTGATGTTGCAAACTTAGTTTCTAAGAATGCGGTTCAACCGATAAAAGATTTTGATGATGCGATATTGCAAGAAGCTATCCTTAGAGTTGAACAGAAAAGCGAAATTGCTTACGCACAGGTTTTTAATACAGATAACGAGCCCACAATTGAAGAAGGAATGATGCTAGATGGAAAAGAAACTCCAAAAAAGAAAAAGCCCAAAGTCCTTCCGGAAAATATTCTCGTTATTAAGGCAAAAATAATAGACCCAGATGCTGATGAAAATCTGGGTACAGTTGAGATAGGCTTTTTCCTTGATGCTGTTATAAAAGAAATAAATAAGCAAATTAAGATTTTTATTTTTGGGCTCATCGGACTTTTAACTATCGTTATTTTGATCATGTATTTTTACCTCACATTTTTCATCATAACTCCGGTTGTTCTTCTAGCAAAAGCTGCTGAAAATTTAGATGATGAATCAGCTGTAATCGATACTGAACGTAAGGATGAGTTAGGATCTCTTGGTAGAAAATTTGTGGAAATGAGGGATGCGGTTAGAAAAAGAGTCGATGATTTAAAAACGATGAATGCAAGAATAGAAAATCAAGTAAGAGAAAGGACATCGGAACTAAACTTAGAGAGGAACAATATTGCAAACCTCCTTAATAATATGAGACAAGCTGTATTCACCGTATCGGCCCAAGGTGAAATTATGGGCCCTGTTTCAAGCTTTACAGAAGATATTTTTGGTTCAAATATTATAGGTACTTCCATTTATGAAACGATCTATAATGGGATTGATCAAAATAGCGAGCTCTACTCCAGTATCAAGTCAGTTATGACATGTGTTTACCAAGCGGATGATCTTCAATGGGACATAATGAAAGATTATTTACCTAAAAGATTAACGTACATTCCAAAGAACCAAAATCAAGAAAATAAAATAATTAAAACAGCATATAATCCTCTTTGGGATCAAGATGAAATGCTAGAAAAAATAATGTTTGTCGCAGAAGATATAACAGAAATTGAAAAATTAGAAAAAGAAATGGCCCAGCAAAAAGAAGCAGCTTCAAAAAACATGCAAATGCTCCAAGAATTGGCTTCTATAAAAAAAGAGGATCTAAAAGACTTTTTTTCCAGTGCCGGCCATATGATCGAAGAAACCCAATCAATTACGAAAATAATAAGAGATAGCATCATAAATAAAAAAGAAGTTGAAGGCTTAGATGTCTTATTCAGGCATCTTCATACAATAAAAGGAAACTCAAGGGTCTTTGGGGTAAGTCTTGTATCAACTATTGTCCATGAAGTAGAGTCAAAAGTGACTAATTTTATAAATAAAAGCCTAGAGTTAAATGAAGAAAATATAACTGACTTCATTCAAGATCTGTATTTGGTTCAAGGGCAAATAAATGAATACAAAAAGGTAGCTAAAGAAGTATTCAACTTTACTTTTGGGGGTATGTCAGAACATCATTCCATTCTTTTTAACCTTGTAAAAGAATTTGAGCTTAGAGTTTCTTATCTGATAGAATCTCATAGTACTATAAATAAAACTAGAGTCAAAGAAGCCGAGAGAAAATTACAAAGTTGGGTCAAAGGAAATAGCAAAAGAAATAATCATATAAAAGATTTAAAGAGAATTTCTCATTCAATAAAAGGCATATCTAGCTGTATAGATGAAAGAGAATTATCTAAGGAAGTTCACAAATTAGAATCAGCATTTGATATTATTTTTTCTACTGAGGAAGTCAATAAGGAAGATTGGGATAAAAAATTTATAGAGCCACTAAAAAATATAAAGGAGCTCTCAAGAGATACTTTTATTAAGACTGAAATCTTAAAAGAAATTAGTGAAAACAAAGAATCATGGGTAAAGATACTATCAAATTGTTTTAATTTAACTTACTTAAGCCTGCACCAGGAAGGACAAAATAAGGACAAAATAAGAAACTATGCTTATCAAACAAAAAACATATCAGATCATAATGGCCTCGAATATATTTCTCTAATCATGGAGAGGATTCTCTATCTAAACGAAAAGAACGAAGAAGAAGAAGAAGAAAAAGATGATATTAAATTATGTTTAAAAGAAGTTTGGAGCTTTCTATCAATTGTCATTGCTTTAGACGTGAATAGAAATACTAAAATTGAAGAGAGAAAATTATTAAAAATAAATCCAACTGGAGAACAAGGTCTAAGCGAAATTACTAAAGGAATATATAAAACAAAATTACAGCTCTTTTTAAAAGAGTGCATTGAAAATGGCCATACTCTTAACGAAATAATGAAGGACTTGAGTACTATCCTAGAAACAAAAGAAGAATATATATTTGATCATTTTATACCTGAAATAAACATAACCCCAGATATTACAAAAATGTACAAAGGTCTTATTAAAAAATTTCATGAAGGTGGAGTTCTTAATTATGTAGCGGATATAATTAAGATATGTCCATTTGTTGGAAAAAGTCTGGAGGCGGTTTTTAACTCAAAAGATATTTTTTGGTTTACGTGTATTAAAGAAATTAACCTGTTAAAAGTTTTTAAAACATACTCAGAAAGTGATGATTCTTTTGTTGAGGATTCAAAACCGCAGGTTTTAGAGGTTCTTTACTCTAATTTTGAAGATTTTAAAGCATCTTTAAAAGAAGAGGAAAATATTGACCCGTCAGTCATTGAAGCTCTTAAATCAAAATGTGAAAAGCTACTTGAGCTTCCTGTAAAATACTCATTCAACAAGTTCAGGCCCGTCGTTAAGGAAGTCGCGGAAAGTCTAAATAAAAAAATTAAATTTAAATTAAAAGGTGATCAAGGTTCCCTTAACAAAGATAAACTTTACCTCCTTCAAGATAGTATGATGCATTTAGTGAGGAATTCATTAGACCATGGAATAGAGACTCCAGAAGTTAGATCAGCAAGAGGGAAATCTGAAATAGGTACTGTCGAAATAGAATGCTCTTTAAAGAACCCAAAATATTTAAGAATCATCATAAGAGATGACGGAGGGGGGATCGATGCGGATAAGATCTGCCAAAAAGGGGTTCAAAAAGGTTTAATAGATAAGGTTCAGGCAGAAAAAATGAGTAAAAAAGAAAAATTAGAACTCATTTTTGCTTCGACTCTTAGTACTAAAGAGGAAGTATCAGAATTATCTGGTAGAGGTGTCGGAATGGATGTGGTTAAAAAGAATCTTGAAGAAATAGGAAGTAAAATTGAAATTCAAACTGAATTGGGAAGAGGTACCGAGTTTATAATCGATATTGCCATCTAAAAAATCAAATTTACTATTTTAATATTGCCAACATTACTTGTTTTTACCGTAAATCACTTTAATTATTAAATAATTTATATTGTATAAAGAAATAGAAAAGCCAAAATAAAACTCAACTAAACTTCTTATTTCATTAAGTATTTTAATTAATTAAAATAAAACCTTTATATTTAACTAGATTAATAAAAGATTTTTATTGAGAATGATAATGCAATAAAAATTAAAGTAAAAGCTGATGGTAGTTGTTATTCCAGAGGTTAGTTTATGGGAAGGAGATATATAAGGAGTCTCCTTTTAATGGTTCCTTTAACTTTTATTGCTTATCCGCTTTTGTGTTTCACAATTGATATTATTGACTGGTCTAATACGAATAAAAAAGAATCGAATTTTAATTTTAGTCACCATAAAAAAACCGTTTATAAAAATTGGTTTAACCCCACACATGGTCTTGAATTATCATCTGGTAAAAATATGGGACATCGATTCAACGAAAATGGTGTTCTTTTTTATGTACAGTGGCTTCTACTTCTCGATGAATTTGACCAAATTGAGACTAAAGATCGTAAAACTTTTAATAAGCTTGTAAAAGATCTGGAGTCTTTTAAAGATGGAAAAAAAATTAAAGGTATTTATGACAGAGGAGAAAAAGAAAGCTTTTATCAAGATAATCCTGATTTAATCTCTCACGATAATATTACGGCCATAGTGGCCGGTAGTTCTTTATTTAATATGGATTTTGGGAGTGAAGTAGCTAGTTATGGACTTAAAAACTTTATGAACTTTGACAATAGTAATATACATAACTTTGGTTTAGCAAACCTTCAAGTCCACCCTAGGGACTGGTTTTTTTGGTTAAGGTCAAGCAAGAATATTTTCCATAATTACTTATCCTATTTTGCTTATCCAGTCTTTTTAATTTCGGCCATAGAAGATCCCTTAAATCATATAAAGTGCAGGCCTGTTTGGTGGAAAAAGTATATTAAGATGAAAAAATTTAAAAAATACAAAGGTAAAGGAGTTTGCTTTTTAGATAGTAGTGGTCCATTGCTTTGGTATGTCCGTTATCAATCACTACATAAGAAGTCAGGACTTGTGTCATTTACCAATAAATTGAGTAAATGTTTATACCACATACACTACGGCAAAGACTGGAAATCGAAGATTTTTAAAACCTATTATAAAGACCCAAATCATCCTAATAGAGTCTTAGTTGCTATTAAGAAAAAATTGAGCTCCAAAAAGAATTAATTCATTTTCCAGGTTTAATTACTTAGTAAAAAAAATCGTAATTTCGGTGGTTTAAACCTAATAAATAAGTTTAGTTGGTGACTAAAAATAACAATAAGATTAAAAATTGTTGAAGCATTGACGAATTTCCATCAATATGACAAAAAATTTAAACTTATAGTTCATTTAAGAGGCCTCATGTCAACAAGCGGACAGCAAGCAATTTATAAGCCAAAAATACTACTTTTAGATGATGATAATATCATTTTAAAAGCGACTGAAAAAAGTCTAAAAGGACTAAATGCAGAAATCGATACATTGAATAGTGGAAAAGCCGGACTTGAATTATTAAAAGAAAACCCCAACTCCTATGCTCTGGTTTTTATAGACTATCGTTTCACAAATGAAGACGGAAAGATTCTTTATAAGGGGGATGCGATTGCAAAAGAAATGAAAAAAATAGCTCCTGACCTTGTTGTTATCATTATGTCTGGCGATACTTCTGATGAAGCGCTTAAGTCATGGTTAAATGCTGGTATAGATAATTTTGTCTATAAACCCGTCTCAAAAAAGCATCTTATTATCCTTGCCGAAAGTGCGATTGAAAAATTTAATAGAAACAGAAAAACTCTTACAGATGTAAAAAATATTGATGACTCTTCAAATGATTTTATTGAAGAAGTGGGGATGGTAGGAGTCTCAAACTCGCTCTTAAATACCGCAAAAAATATTATTAAGTTTTCTAAGTCTGACCTTCCCATACTTTTAATTGGAGAAACTGGCACAGGAAAAGAACTAGGTGCCAAAGCCATTCACCAAAATTCAACAAGATTTCGAAAAAAGTTTTTAACTGTTAACTGCTCTACCTTTAAGGGCGATTCTACCTTATTAGAATCAGAACTTTTCGGTCATGAAAAAGGCTCTTTCACTGGAGCATTGAATCGAAAAATAGGAATTTTTGAAGAAGCTAATGGGGGTACTGTCTTTTTAGATGAAATCCATCATTTAAGTATTGAGGCCCAAGCCAAAATTCTCCGTGCTATTCAAGAGAAAAAAATAAGAAGAGTTGGGCAAAATGAAGAAATCCCTGTCAACTTTAGATTAATCTCAGCCACAAAACCAGATATAAGAAACTTATGTGAACAAAATAGATTCTTGCCTGATCTTTATTTTAGAATTTCAACTTTAGACATCACAATTTCTCCTTTAAGAGAAAGAACAGAGGACATAGGCCCTCTTATTTTTAACTTTAAAAAGAAAATTGAAAAAAGAGACGGTATTATAAAAGAAGTTTCCGAAGCGGCTATTGATAAGCTCAAAGGTTATGATTGGCCAGGTAATGTTAGAGAGCTTCAAAACTTTATAGAAAAAATATTTCTCATAACTGACTGTAAGTTCATAAAAGCTTGTGATCTGGATCACGAACTTTCAAAACTGAGGTCTGATCAAAATAAAAGAGAAAAGAACGAAATTAAAACGTATAAAACATTAAAAGAACTCGAAAAGTGGTATGATTCTAAAAAAGTTAAAATTATTTTAGAAACCCTTATTAAAACGGGGCACAATATTTCAAAAACTGCCGAAATATTAGAAGAAAAAAGGTCTACTCTATCTTCTACCATAAAAAAATATGGCATTTTAGATATGACAATAAAACAGAGAGAGGATTACCTATCCAGTTTCAACTAAATTTTAGATTCACGTATCAACTTCTTATTTCTTTTTAATAATCAATTAACTAAATTCAATATTGATTACATTCTATTAAAGAGAAACCCTTATCATATGAAAATAAAAAATAAATCTGATCTTTCAAATTGAATGCATTCTTTCTTATTTTAAATAAAGCTTTCTATTTAATTTCATAACCCATCATTAGGACACAAAACAGAATTAACTTTTTTCTGTAATTACTTTATAATTACCCCATTATTTAATTTAAGATAAATTAAATAAAGATTAACAAACTTTTTTTATCAAGCAACAGACAAATTAAGCTTAATTAAATTATCCTTTTCAATTAAAATAGTCTAAATATTTTTAAATAAGGTAAGAACATGACCTCTATTGATGATAACATACATGATATAAGAAACTTACTTTCCAGAATCAATTCAATCTTTGAAATAATTTCTGAAGAAGGATTTGAGGACGAACTCAATGATAACTTCTTAAACTCACTCAAAGACTTGGAAAAGAGTTGGTTAGAATATATTAGACAAATAAAAAAATAAATCTATTATGCCCCAATTAGATATTATTAAACATTCCTACAAACCCCAAACTGCAGAATCTCTTAAAAAAGGATTTAAAAAAATAGGGTTAAAAGCGGGAATGAACTTGATTGTTCATAGCTCACTAAGTTCTATTGGTTGGGTTTGCGGCGGTGCCCAGTCGTTCATTAAAGCACTCATGGATATCATCACTTGGAATGGAACCCTGATTATGCCAACTCAATCACCTAGTTTATCAGACCCATCCGATTGGATAAGCCCTTCCATTCCAAAAGAATGGTGGAATGAAATAAGAAGTAATATGCCAGTTTTTGATTCCAAAATAACACCGACAGAATTTATGGGTATCGTACCGGAAATATTCCGCTCCTTCCCTAATGTAGAAAGAAGCTATCATCCGACACATTCATTTGGAATCTGGGGTGAAAAAGGCAGGGCCTGGTCCCTTAACCACCCCCTCGAAGAATCTCTATCTGAATTCTCTCCACTTGGACACCTTTACGCAAATGAGGGACATATTCTTCTTATAGGGGTCAATCATGATTCTAATACGTCCCTCCATCTCTCAGAAACAAAGATCTATAATTTCCCCAAAAAAATTTGTGGTTCCCCTATACTTAAACAAGGTAAAAGAGTTTGGGAGAAATACTATGATTATGAATATGACTCAAGTGATTTTAATCAAATTGGTGATGCATTTGAAAAAGATTTTTCAATTAAAACACATCTAATAGGCAACGCAAGAGCCAAGCTCATCCCCATGAAAAAGATTGTTGATTTTGGAGAAGATTGGATTCTTGAAAATAGAAATTTACACCAAATTTAATTCATAATTTTCCTATTTAACTTTTAAAAAACCAATTTTGGTTTCTTTCTTCTTTTATTTAACCCTCTGATTAAAAATGCCAATATTAACTCTATTCATTTTATCGACATAATAAATTATTTTTATTTTTTTGGAATTAAATTAGTTTAAATTTTCTTAGTTTAATAAAAAAAAAGGGCCCGTTACCTGGCCCTTTTTTATGAAAATAAAGTTGTTTTAAATTATTTTTTATAGATATTGTAGACTTTATACTTCTTTCTTATTTCATCTAACATATCCTTTTTCTCAACCAAGAATTTATAAAACTTTTCTATAATATCCTTATGCTTGTGAGAAGATAGTTTATAGCCTGACTTTGTAGCAGGAAGAGCTGGATCATAAACAAGCTTACCGGCCAAACCGATTTGAGAAGCCCCATGCCTACCACCAGAGATGGACATGTAACCACCATCAATTCTATTTTTGCTAATTTGCTTTAAAAGACCTTGGAAATCATTTGCTTCTTTTATTTTAATTTTTCCAGATTTTATACCGCCTATATAATCCCATGCGGTAAACCCTCTAATTGTTCCAAGTTTTTTTAAAGCCCCTTGACCTTTACCAAGATTTTCTTTTTTAACCATTACTCCATCAATATACTGGAAAGCATACTGAGAAAACTTAATACATTTTTGGTTGATTCCAGTCCCTGGTTCCCCAGCGCTTCCCACAGCACTCTCTGAAGGTTGGTATCCCAACTTTTTACAGAAAGACTTCTTATCAGGGCCTTTCCAATATTCATGATCAGGAAATTTAAAATCCAGCTTTGACTTCTTTTTTAAGAAAGTGGTAAACAATCTAGCGACTGGGTAAGGCTTATACTTAAATGTTATTCCTGCATCTTTTGCAAATGCGTCTAATATTTCTTTACCAGCACTTGCTGCATATTTACCATTAATCGTCGTGTAGTTTGGATAATAGTTAATGTTTTCAACTCCCACGACGTAAGTTTTAGAAAATGATGTTGATACAAATAAACCAAGCATTGCTATACTCAATAAAATCTTTTTCACAACTTCCTCCGATTTTGATTATGACCAAAATGATATTTTCAATTATTGTAACAGAATAAAAAAATTTACAAATTATTTTTTAAAATTTTCCAATACTCTTTCGATAGCGCCCAATAAAACTTTTTTAATAATGGGCTTAATAACCCATGCCTTAACAACGCCAGTCTTTTTAGCTTTTTCTTTCATCGTCACACTAGCTTCTGTCGTACAAAGAATAGTAGGAATATTGTTTATTTTTTCATTCTTGGCCTGAAGGTGAACAAAAGACATGCCATCAAGTTCTGGCATATTTATATCCAATACGATTAAATCAAAATTATTATCCTCGCTTAAGATTTCCATTGCAACAGCGCCATTCTCTGCTTCCTCTGTAGCGAATTCGTCACCAAGAAAATTTTTTATCCTAATCCTGGTTGTTTGTGAATCATCTACTATAAGAACTCTTTTCATAATCTATCTATTATCCACGTTTATTTGATTTGAATTTCAAAATAAATTCGGTGCCCTTACCGACTTCTGTATTAACTTCTACAGTTCCTTGTAAGTCTTCTAAATTCTTTCTGACGACATCCATACCGATCCCTCTTCCAGAGAGTTCATCGGCTTCATCCTTTTGACTAAATGAGGGCAGGAATATTGTATTTATAATTTCCTCTTTCCCCATTTTTTTAAGATCTTCATCAGAAAAAATACCTTTTTCTACAGCTTTTTTTCCTATTATTTCTGAATTTATTCCCTGTCCATCATCTTTTATCGTTAAGTTTATAAAACCAGATTCTAATTCTTCACAAGTTAAAGTTATTTTTCCCGTTGAGTCTTTACCAATCTTCTTTCTTTCCTCTGGTGATTCAATTCCATGATCCAAAGAGTTCCTCAAAATATGAACCAAAGCATCTTGAAGGATATTGTAAGAGTCTTTTTCCATGGTCACATTCGCTCCCTGGATGGAAAGATCAACACTCTTGTTTAAACGGTTTGATATTTCGTTAACCATGCTTTTAAATTTGTTTAGGGCTGGTGTTACCGGAATCTCTTTAAGCTTTTTGACAGCCAATAAAATTTCTTCATTATTTATTCTGTCTGCTAACTCTTCTAATTTATCCAGATTTTTCAAAACAACTGGCCAAGTCCTTACTTTTATTCCTGTCTCTTCCTTATCTGAATTAAATAAGTAGAAAGAGTCTACCAATTGATTTACATCTATTAATTTAAGATATGTAT
>PAZA01000089.1 GCA_002715375.1 Halobacteriovoraceae bacterium | reverse complement strand
TTGCAGATGGTTTACTATTTGAGTTAACCTTAAAGGCAAGACTTTTAGTTTTAAGGTATAAATTTAAGGAGTCCTCAAGATGCTAGGAAATTATCTTTTAGAAAAAAACCTTGTCCCAGACTCTCTGATTAAATGGAAAATAAAAGATATAATAAAGCAAAGACTGAGAGATGAAAATCAAGGCAGTGTGGAAAAGAATAGGGATCAATTAAAAAAAATATGCTCTGAACTCTCCATGGGACCGATTGCTGAAAAAGTAAAAATTGCCAATGAACAGCATTATGAGGTCCCTACTGAATTTTACCAAATCGTGCTAGGAAAACATTTAAAATATAGCTGTTGTCTTTGGAATAAAGCAAAGACATTAGATGAAGCTGAATCAGAGATGCTTGAAGAGTATGTAAAAAAAGCTGAACTTAAAAATGGTCAAACCATCCTTGACCTTGGTTGTGGCTGGGGATCCATGGGCCTCTTTCTAGCTAAAAAGTTCCCTGATTCTAAAATTTTAAGTGTCTCGAATTCATCGACCCAAAAACAATTTATAGATGAAGAAAAAGAGAAACAAAGTCTAACGAACCTAGAGGTTGTTACTCAAAATATAAATAACTTTCAGACAGACCTTAAATTTGACCGCGCCATATCTATTGAAATGTTTGAGCACATGAGAAATTATAAAGACCTCCTAAAAAAGGTCTCTTCCTTTCTTAATGACGATGGTAAATTGTTTGTTCATATCTTTGTTCATAAAAACTATGCTTATTATTATGATGTTATAGATGATTCCGACTGGATGAGCCGATATTTTTTTAGTGGTGGAATTATGCCCTGTGAACACCTCCTTTACTACTTTAATGAGGATTTAAATGTTCAAAAATCCTGGACCGTTTCAGGAAATCACTACAAGTTAACCTGCTACGCCTGGCTCAGAAAAATGGATGCAAATAAAAATGAAATCCTTAAAATTTTTGAAAAATGTTATGGAAAAGGGCACGAAAAGAAATGGTTTAGCTATTGGAGGGCCTTCTTTCTAGCTTGTGCAGAGCTGTTTGGTTATAAAGATGGAAATGAGTGGTATGTAGGTCACTACCTCCTTAAAAAATAAAGTAGCAGACCTAAAAGACTTGTAATGAAAGGCAAAAAAATGATTTTTCCTGAGACTTTTAAAATCGAAAAAATTTCTGTTCCACACCTTGTGACTATCCCTTATTCTCATTATTGTGAGCTAGGGAGGTGGGCATTAGACATTAGCAAAACAGAATATAAAGAAATGAAATATATGCCTGGCTACCACGTAAGTATTGTTGGTGGACTCAGAAAAAGAAAAGAAAATAGATCCAACTCAAGTTTTGTAGGTCAGGAAAGTAGCCATCATGGAGGGAGAAGAAAATATTCCGTTCCCTTAGTGGCCATGCCAGACGGAACCATTTTAAAAGACAGCTGGGAAATTCTTGAAAAGTTCGTAGGGCCAGTTGACCCATACTGGAAAGATTTATTGGATAATAAATTAGGAATAGCCGTGAGGCAACTCGTCTATTTTTATTTTTTAAACCCAAAAAACAAAGGTCTACTTGATAACATACTTAAACAGACCAGCCTCGCTGAAAGGATTTACTGGCTCTTCTTTGGGGGTATTGTAAAAAAAAGTATGTATGAACTAATGGACATAACAGAAGAAAGTATTGAGAAGTCAAAAAAGAACATTTTTGAGGTTTTTGAGGAAGCTAGTGAAAAGCTTGCTTCAAATTCAAACTCCCTAACGACCGAATCTTCTTTTTCACCAACTGACTTGGCCTTTTGTGCTCTAGGAAGTATAGCTATATTTCCACAAAACTATTCAAGAAATGTTATCAGTCTGGGAAATCTAGAAGACTTCCCAAAAGAGTATCAAAATATCATAAATCATTGCAGAAAGACACCCGCTGGTAAATTTATAATCGATATATATGATTCAAAAAGGATTATATAAACCAGTTTATCAGTTCATCGCAAGGTTTGCTTATTGCTGTATATTGACTTCCATAACTGGAACCCCATTACCTCTTACAATATTTAATTTATTGCCATTTGTTGTAATGATTCCTCTTTTTCCATCTTCACCAACCCATTCTCCAACCTTTGATCCGACTTCGGGCTCCCATCCTTTTTGATCTATTTTTGATTCAATATTACCTTCAACAACTCTTCCATTAGTGAAAATTATACTAACCTGATTTCCGTTTGTTGTGATGATGCCTGTTTTACCGTTTTGGGGAATAAATTCTCCTATAAACTGACCATTTGTTGTAATAATCCCCATTGTGTCACCCTTTTTTGTTATAACGCCTGTTTTTCCTTTTTTATCAGTGAAAGAACCGACAACCATTCCTGCATACGGAATCCATTCCCCAGCTTGCCTACCATTTGTTGTAATAATCCCAACGCTTCCTTGTGAATTCATAATCAATGCACCGGACATATTATCATTACCTGTCCACTTTCCAACGACCTTTCCAACTTCTGGAACCCAACCAGCTGTCATTCCATCATCTTCAGGTATCCACTCTCCAACTAACTTACCTGGACCAGAGGAAACCTCATCTGACCCCTTACCAACTTGAGGAATCCAGCCTTTATGACCCGTCATTGGAATCCACCCTTTATTTGCCTTTCCATTAGTTGTTATGATTCCTGTTTTAAGCCCATTAGTCGTTATGATACCGTTCGTTGTTATAATGCCTGATTTAGAACCTGAGGCATTTTTATTCTCACTCAATTTATTTTTTAGATCAGCAATCGTTTTTCTATAATTTTCAATCTCCGCTTTAAGATTTTTAATTTCCTCTTTAGCTTCTAAAACTTCTGCTGAAAGGTTAGACTTGCCTTTACTACAAGATTTTAGGCCTTCTTCACAACTCTTTAATTCCTGATTAGAGTCAGAGCTCACGGGCTTCATTGGTTTTTTTGCCCCACCATAGCTCAGGAATGGAATTAAAAGAATAATTGGTAAAAAATAAGTAATCCGCAAAAAAGAATTCGTTAAACCCCTTTTTTTCATACCTCTCTCCAAGTTCAAATCCCTACTAAAGGAATATTAACATACTATAATAATAATTTTTTTTTGCTTACATTAGTCACCTATTTTTTTTCAATTGTAGATTTTTATATTTAAAAGAAATTAAGTTTATTTTAATAGAATTTATTTGAAAAAGCGCCTCGAATGAGGCGCTCTTCTTTATACCCAGTAATTTTTAATAATCATCCAAGTCTTTTTTCCAATGGTCTTCACTCATTTTATCTATTAGTTTATTAAATTGAGAGGCGATCAATTTATCATCAGCTTCCATAAGAATAATTTTTATTTGTTTTTCATAACCCTTTCTTAATTTATCCTGCTTCTTTAAAGCAACCTTTTTCCAATGCTGAGCATATCCAGCCGCACTTGTTGTGATTTCCTTTTTTTCTTTGAGGTAATTTACATAAAGCCTAAGCTCTTCAAACTTCTTAGCACTTGCCATAAATTTTCTGCTTTTCATAGGCCCTGTTTGAAAAAGACCTACGAGGGCACTTTTTTTAAGGATCTTAACCTTATTAAAATTAAGAGATTTATCGGCCATTCTTAAAACATCAAAAGAACAGAAATATCCAGCAGCATCCCCCATAAGAAGGTTTGTCGCAATATGAAGCCTATTGACCTTTTTTAATTTAACTTCTTTATTTTGTCCGTTAGGAATATATCTATATGTTCCATTGGCCGTTAACTCAACACTTTTCATTTTTACAGTATCTTCGACAGCTTTTTTCATAACTTTTTTGGCAAAGTGATCAAACTTTTTAGTTTTAACTACATGGTCTTTACCAGCTATAACAACAGATGCTTCTTCAATAAGCTGATTATATTTTTCATAACCTCTTTGTTTTGTATAATAAATATAACCTGATTTAAGATAGTTAAAAATAGGGGAAATAATATTATAAGCGTGCTTTGGCTTTTGCCCCTTTATAGCTGCTCTTTCAGCGGTAAGTCCCCCTATCATGCTTGCAGCAGCGTAACTACATGGAGGAGATGTAATAAAAGTATTACCTGCTTTTAGTTTGTATTCTTTCCAAGTAGGAATTTTCTTTTTCCAATAAGTGTCATTAAGAAATACTTTTTTGGCGTCTGAAGAATAAGCATCCAAAGATAACATTGCAATCAATAGAACCATTAATTTTCTCATATCCTCTCCTTAATCAAACCATTTCCAATTTTTGGTTTTTTTAAAATATTTAAAGTGGTTGACCTTATAAATTTCATCTGATCCTCTTTTAATTGCTGAAACAAGACCTGACCATCTTCTGGTTCTAGCAGCCGCATACTTAAAACCAGGCCCTGACCTATATTCATCACAAGCAATACATGGCTTTAAATTTCCATCTTTATCAACATTTGAACCTTGCATATTATTGGTTAGAATATTGACAAGACCATAGTCCTTCATACAAATACCCATACACCGTTTTTTCGTATGGTCAGCATTATAAGTCCAACTTTCAGAGCACCTCTCCGTGAAACCAACCTTGTTCATAAGGCAAGATTTAATCATCCTTAAAGTTGGCTTTTTGGTACAAAACCTAACAGGGTCCGTGAGATCTGGCTTGGCCATATAAACCGCTAAATCCTTCAGAGTTGAGCAAGTTCCACATTTATATTTATGAGTTATAAACCAACCTCCCTTCTTAGCTTCATCAGAATTTTTAAAAGTTTTTAGCTTATATTTTGTTTCAGAAGAATTAGTGAATTTTATAGCGCATACTTCTTTAGATTCAACACTTCCCTTTTTTTCGAGGTTTAAAAACCAACTTGTTATTATTCCTTGATTATAGAACTTTATTATTTTTTTCTTTTTAACCTCAAATTCAATTTTTCTTTTTTTAATAGGTTTTTTCAAACCTGGGAACCTTTGATATCCTTTTTTGTGGTCCATACTATATCTCGGGAAATAAGGATTTCTTGTTTTAAAACCAATTCCATTTCGTAAAGTTAGCCTTCCCTTTAATTTGAAATTTCCTTTATTTTCTTTTTCAAGACCAAGTTGGTTATATACCTCATCTTCATTAACAGGTTCAGTTTTCCATAAAAGCTTGGTCAATTCCATTTTTTTAGGGTTACTTTTGAGAAATTTAATTCCCTTTATAGGGTGCTCACCAATCTTTTGAGCGTAAGATTCAAAAATAATCATAGATAAAAGGGCCGAAACAATAAGTTTCATTATTTAGCTACCTTTTTGCTTTCGCCTTAAAAGCAATAATTATTCATTTAATAATTTATCGGGAAATTGCTGAAATAAGGTTAGAAAAAACAAAACTACTGACTGAAAACTCTTAACAAAAGTCAAGCCAACCGACTTTTTTAATCAACCAACTCGGAATACTATAAAGAACAAATTAAAATAGAAATTTAATTGAAAACAGAAAGAAGAATTAGAGGGCCTAAGCTTATCCGGACAGTTTTTTTTGGAATAAGCTTAAACCCTTAATATAAACTCAAAGAAAAGTTATTTCTTAATAATCATCTTGTCTATGATCCTGTCTTTCATCTCCGAATCCACCTTCATCAAAAGGTCCATCATCTCTCTCTCCTCCTCTACCTCTACCTCTTCCACGACCTCTGCCACGACCTCTTCCTCTACCTTTTCCGCGCCCTTTACCCATTTTCCCTCGTTTGTGCCTTCTCATTCTCTGCATTTCTTCTTCTATACAACGTTCCATACTTATATTTCTTTTTTTCTGCTTAATCCTTCTGTGGGTACACCTATCCTTAATTTCTTTCATGCGCCTTTCTTTCATGGCCTTACGCTGAGATTTATTAAGGTTTTTCCTTCTTACTTTATTATTCT
This sequence comes from Halobacteriovoraceae bacterium, assembly GCA_002715375.1. Taxonomy (GTDB): domain Bacteria; phylum Bdellovibrionota; class Bacteriovoracia; order Bacteriovoracales; family Bacteriovoracaceae; genus UBA7317. The sequence goes on along the minus strand of PAZA01000089.1, from coordinate 9,001 downwards.
TGTGACAATCACGAAGCGCAATCATTCCTGATGCTTTTTGAAGACAATCGCGAAACTCGGTTAACATTTTAATTTGCGCGTTAACTCTAGATAAATCATCAGCTTTGTTAGGAGCAAAATCAGCTTGGGTGAGCCCCTTAAAACAAAAGAAAAACAGTAACAAAGTGAGCGAAGTTTTGATTAACCGCATTTTTTACTCTCCCATTAAAATAATAATTCAAAATTAATTCATTTTAGGCCTTTATTTTTCAAAAAAAAATACTAAGACCTTTTGACCTAACAGCATTTGAAACTATTATCGGTTCTAAACCTGAGATTAAAGACAATAAAAAGTGAATAAATAAGATTAGATAAAAAAATAATGCTTCACACAAAAAAAATAACTAAAAGCCCCCTGCCTCAGGGACAAAATGCCCCTTCTTTATTAATAAAACTCAACAGTTTTTTCGCCTAATCCCCTTCAAATAAACCAGTTTTTGGCCTAAAACTTAAAATAACAATGCATAACGAAGCTTAGATAAGTATGTTGGGGTCTGACTTGAAAAATAAACTTAAATTAACTTTTATAACCATCTCTTTTCTTTTTTCCTTTTCTAGTTGGACTCAATCTCTTTCTAACGGAGGAGGATGGTCTGGAAGTGGAGGAGACACAAACCTATTTAAGGATAATGCTTGGTTTTTAGGACAAAGTGAGCCTGTACCCTATTGTATTTGGAAAGGAAGTGACTTTAAATTTTCCTATGATAACTTGTTCACTATTGTTGAAGAGTCTTTTAGAGACTGGAAATCATTTTTTAATAAATACCAAATTTCCAATAAAAATCTAACCTTTAAAAAGATTGGAAGAACTGGCACTTCATTCAATTATGGGAAAAAACTCAATTTAAACTTTAGAAATGAAGGAATCTGCGCGTCTGATAAAGAACTTCCTGCGGGCCTTATGTTTGTTTTTGGAAAGACTGAAAACCCACATATTAAAATGTTTAATAAATATGGAACAGAAAATGCTTTAGGTTTCGCCATAAGGAATAAACTTTACAACCACAAAACCTATAAAAACCCTGGCTACCTTTGGTTTTCAAATTCTTTTGAAAACAAAGAAAAGCTTAAACATATGGTTCTTCACGAACTAGGTCACGTGCTTGGAATGGACCATGATTCTGTTTTTGTTATGGATTCCGAGGTTGCAGCTTACTTGAAGAAAGAACAAACCTCCAGTAATCGTTTCATTGGAAAAATAGAATCCCCCTCATGGCCTTATGACTTTCTTCCTAACGATCTTTTAAGTTTAACTTATAAAAAGAAACCTTTAAAAATGAGAGGAATCAATAGCTGCCCAGAAAGTTATTTTCCTAACAAATTCCTTCCACCCAAAATCTCCTCACTTTTAGGAAATAAGCCTCAAAGAGGAAGAGATGGAATGGATAGAAGAAGGCCCGGTCATAGAAGAGGAAGAGGTGGTAACAGAGGGCGAGGTGATATCAATAGAGGTGACAGGAGAGACAGAGTTGAGAATAAAGGTTGCTTTTCCTTAACTTTAAAATGGTCTAAACACTCTGGTGAACGAAAATTTAGAAATTACAAATTAGTTATTGAAAACCTGAAAGGAAAAAAAATTAGTCTGGAAGGTCTTTTCGAAGTCACCAAAGTCGACTTCCTAGAAGGACAAACGGGACCTGAGGTTTTTACAAAATTGCCTTCTGGTAAATGGGAAAAAGGTCATTTTTACCGGAAGAAAGGTATGATTCCTGCCAGAGGTGAGTTTGTTTTAAGAAATCCTATGAATCGTAATTCCAAGGAATTTAAAATGTCAGCTAAAATTACAATTGATAAAGGAATTATTCTCGAGATGACTCACCCAAAATTTAAGAAGTGGTGGGTACTCAACAGCACCTCCTCCGATGGCATTTAATAAAGGTCAAAGTTCATATGGTAAACCTCGACATCAGCTGTTGAAGGCTCAGGGCCCACTATACTTTGTGCCTCAACAACAAACTTTTTAAAGAGTGCCTTTATTTTCTTTTTCTTTTCCAGAGTCGTGCTAAAAAGTGTTGAGAATTGCCAATCTGAATCTTTCTTTTGTCCTCTTTGAAGATAATTAATGGACTCTAATCTCCAATTCACCAGATTTGGTAAATGCATTTTATCTGACTCATCAATATGAATGCTGCTTTTTATGATTTTTATCTGTCCTCTCTTTTCTTCTATCAGATTCAAGTTCATGAGCTTTCTAATTTGAATTTCAATAATTTGATGTTCTAAGTGGAGGGACTTGGAAATCAGCTTTGGTTTTTTTCGAAACTTTTCAATTGTAAGATACATAAGAACAAGAGCAGTTAATGGAGTTCTGTAATACTCTTCTTTTTCCTGTTCACTCATAGTATGAGTAATATTTTTTAAGTTTGTAAGAACCTTTTGCTTTTCATTTCTAATCTTCTTAATTTTTTTATCTACGTATTCGGAATGATTTTTTAAAGAAGACGAGTCTCTTTCTCCCAAAAGAAGAAGAAAGTCCAACTCCCAACCCGATAGTTTACAGGCCTTACCTATTAGGTAAAGTTGCTCTTGAGAAAAGTCTGCTTTATCACTCATAACTCTCGAAAAATAAGAGCTATGAATATTTGTTTTTTCACAAACCTGTCTATATGAAAGGCCCTCATCTTTAAAAAGTGACTTTATTAGTTCCCTGTAATCATCAAAAGTACTCAAATTCATGGTGAAAACCTCCGTCTCAACATGTACTTTTAGTACACTTTTCACAAAAAATAAATTTATTTTTAGTATTCACCGGTCTAAAAGAAGAATAAATTCTAATCAGAGGTCTTGATGACCAAAATTCATAAGGAGGAAAAAATGAAAAAAGTTTTATTTTGTTTAATTGCTTTTATGACATTATCCATGACTGCACAAGCGCGGAGTGGTTTTTTCATGGGGAGTGTATCTCTTACTGATTTTAAAGATGTCGATGTTATTCACCTTCGTCCCTGTAGAACGAGAATGAATCACCCTGTCTCTCAAATTAAACTCAAAGTTAAAAAAATCCCAGCTGAGATCGATAGGTTAAACGTAACTTTCTACAATGGAAGCCGTCAGGAAATCTATGTAAGGGATCACTTTAAGCCTTTTAGCAGCTCTCGTTGGATTGACTTAAGAGGGAACAGAAGATGTATTAAAAAGATTGTTGTCGTAGGTGATGCTGATACTTATAGAAGAACAGGTTTTAGAAAACAAGCTAAGGTACTTTTCTATGGGAGATAATAATCCTTCATAAGACTTTTTTAGATTTTGTATTTGGTTTTGGTACTAGTTTGACCTCCCTTTTTAAGGGAGGTCATTTTTTTTACTTTTTTAGGTACTTCCCTCTAATTAACATTATTAAAGTATAAATCTAAATAATTCCTGCAGGAATCAAAACCAGAAATTGTGCCAATTGAAAAAACTTAAGTTGCTTTGACAGAGAAGAAAGGACTGCAAAAAAGAGGACTTGTCCAAAGAGAAGACGGAGGTTTTTGTCCTCTCTATATTGAGTTGAATCTACCCCCATTAAGAGCCAAAAAAAGATACAAACGAGTGTAAACGCAATAGATCCAAGTGCACTGCTCCCCGATAATAAAAGTCATACCAGGAACTAAAATAAAGTCCCTCCCAATCCCATAACTTCAAAAAGAAAACCACTCGCAACCCCTATACAAATGAGTATAGGAAGGTGCACACTCTTTTTTTATCTCCTTTTTTTCTCTAAAGGCCCCAAGAATGATCCTCACTCCAATAAAGGTTAATAAAATAATGTAAAGGAATCTTGTTAAAGTCTCAGCATGATCTGGTTCTTCCAAAAAAAGAAGAAAAAAGGGGATTTCCTCAAGAGAATCTATCATTTTCACCTTGTAGAAGAGCCGTCCAATATCATTATTTTTAAGAGGTTCCTCTCTCATTCCAATCATAACAATTTTTCCAAAAGGCCGGTGAGGCAATTTTGCGGGACAGAATTTAATAAATCATTAATTTAAAAAAAGGTTAAAACTCTTTCAGAGATAAAAAAATATCACCCATTGGAATAGAAAAGATTTGAAGAATAAGAATAATTAAAAAATAAGAAACCTTTAAAAGGGGTTCGTCCTCTAAATCACTTAAACCAAAAACCGCCAAAAGCCAGCCAAACCCTGTTACCGTTGCTACTGGGTATGTGGAGAGAATAAAAACTAATAAAAAGATGTGCTTTAAAATAAAAAGTGCTCTCTTTTTCCAAAAATGATTAATTAAAAAGAGTAGACCTATGGATCCTTCAACAAATAAAGTCCAATAAGTTAGAGTTTTTGCAAGAATCGTAAATTTTACGTTCTTATTTAAGAGGAGCTCCTTAATAGGAACATTTTTATAATCTCCCTCTAGAACAGTATTAAAAAACCATTGGTTTTCTTTAAGCTGCTCAAAGGAGAGCCCAGTTAAAAAGTGGGTAAAATTGTGAAACCTAGAATCATCAAAGAGAGTGAAGAGAAAAAAGTCTCCCTTTAAAAAATCATCTGATAAAAAACCCTTCCACACAACCGCAAATATCATAGAAAAACTGCATAACAAATTACCATTCACTTTAATAATTGAAAGTCTATGAAATTCTTTAGGCCCTACAGTCGATAAAAAGATGGCCAGAGACCAGTAGGCCAGAAGGTATTGGTGGTTATCTATTATATAATAATCAAACCAAATACCAGAAATTTGAAATAAGAATAGGGAAAACCAAACGATAGGCTTTTTCCATAAGTCTTCAATAAAAAAAGTCAAAAGTACAATAAACTTAATTGGAATTTTTACATGCCATGAAATCCCTCCATGGAATAGGAGTAAAAATAAAGTCATCTTAAGGATAATTTCAAAAAGATCCATGTTAAGAAAATTTATTTTTTTTACATTCATGTCCTCTCCAAATTAGTTTAAAAAAAGAGTTCTTTTTGAAATACCTTGCGGGAAGTTAAGCGAAATAATGAACTATCAAACCTAACTCTATAATGTTCTAAAAGTATTTTTTCTGGTTTAAAAAAAGCTTCTTTAGGAACTTGGTGGCCATCTGAATAAGTCAGAACAGAGAAACTTTTTGAAATATTTTTTTTAATATAATCAAAATCACTAGGGTATAAATTTATACCAAGCTTAATTTTTTCTTCGATCATTGGATAATACCAAAGTGTATTTTTAAATTGGTCAACAACATCCAGCCAATTATTAGTCGTTGGGCGGGCCTTAAACTTTCTATAAAGGTTTTTATCAACAACTTTTATCGAAAAATTGGCAGCTATTTTTTTTCCTTTATAAAAAACCCAAATCCGAGTTTTTTGAAAGTGAGGAGAATCTAAAGAGGAAAACATCCCAAATCCTCCCCCCTTCCAAGATGTTTGCCCCAGGCCTTTGGCAAAAAAAATTTGAGTAAAAGCTATCATTATTAAAATAAACGATGGTAAATAAAACAATAACTTTTTCATGGGACCCCTCTAAGGCTTTAAAATCTAAAAAAAGTAAAAAAAACCCAATCAACAATTTTTTATCTTTTAAAATCATCGGGGAGTGGGTTTACGACAAATTCTTCATGACCTCTTTCATTTTCTTCTCGCATAATTTCGAACCTTTTTTTCGACTCTCTATCTATGATTTCAAGCTTACGCTCATTGATCATGGTTCCCCCAGATCGTGATTTTCTAGGCTCCTTTCTGATTATTCCAGAGTTCCTAGACCTGTTTGCAGAAGCAACAAAGGTCGCACCGAAAATAAAAGAAGCGGCAAGAAAATAGGTCATAACCTTTTTAAATCTCATAATAGTCCCTTTTGAAAATGATTAAAAAAGCCAATACCCCAAGGGAATTGGCCATTGGCTTCCTTAATTTGCAGATTCTATTTCTCTGTTGAGTTCACCAGGATTAAAGTCTTCATGACCTCTCTCATTATCTTCTCTACCTCGCTCAAATCCTTTTTTTGATTCTCTATGTATGTTCTCAAGTCTACGCTCTCTAGTGATACTCCTTCCAGAACGGGGATCTTTTGGTTTTTTCCTAGTGATGCCCGAATTTCTAGACCTGTTTGCAGAAGCCACAAAAGTTGCCCCTAAAACAAAAGATGCCGTCAGAGCGTAAACCAATATTTTTTTAAAATTCATCATAATCCTCCAAGCAAAATTAATAAAAATGGCGTTTGCCACTGAACTCATCTTAATTTTTGCAGAGTACAAAATATACGAAAAATAAATTAATTGAGGGTAAAAAAATATACTTTTAGTAAACAGGTGTTTTTGATTTATTTAAAAAGACTCTCTTAAAAAAACCGATGTTTTTACTCATGTTTACTGATAAAAACTCGATAAGTAATAGATATTAATACTTTTATGGCAATAATAGATGTTTATTAAATTTGGCTATTTTTTTGTTTTGATCACCTTATCATTAACAAACATAATGGTTGCCAAAGGTTCTTCAGTCACTTTAAAAGATGGAACTTTAATTTATAAATTAAGCTCAGGCCTCGATGTTCTGGAAGATCCAACAGGAAACCTAACAATTCACGATGTTAATAAGCCTGAATGGTCAAAGAAGTTTTACAAAATATCAAAAAAACCTCACTTGATTGGTTTTTCTGATTCAACTTATTGGGCAAGATTAAAAGTAAAAAATTTTTCAACCATAAAAAACTGGATCATTACCCATAAATACCATCAACAGGACAAGGTTTCTTTTTTTAAAAAGATAAATGGGAAATGGAAAATAAAAGAAACAGGTGATACCCTTCCTTTCGGTACAAGGGAGGTTAAAACTGAAGACTTGGCATTTGAAATCAAACCAAACGAATCACTATATTTTATAAAAATTTCGGGAGTCTATAACAATTTACAGCTAACGATTGAAACAGAAAAAAGTTACTATCTGGGAAAAATTCCTCAAAACTATATTTTAGGGGTTGTCTTTGGAATATTAATAGCAATGATTGGGTATAATCTATTTATCTTTTTATCCATAAAAGACATCACTTATCTTTACTACGTAGGCACTGTCGTAAATATTGGCCTTTATTTCAGCAATCATTATGGACTTGGGATAAGATTTATTTATCCTGAAACACCTTTTTGGAGCCAAAAAGGTCATTTAATTTTTGCCAATCTTTTTTTCTGCTTCATGACTCTTTTTTCATCGTCCTTTTTAAATTTAAAAGAGTCTAAAGAGAAATTGTACAGAGTCTTTAAAGCATTCTCTACCTTTTACTTTTTAATGGCACTCTTTGCATTATTTAATTATAAATATATTTTTATAACTTATTTAGTAAGTACCCCACTTTCCCTTTCGCTCCTAATTTTAGGCAGTGTATTAAGATATAAGGATCAATTCAAACCAGCTAGATTTCTAATCTACTCTTCATCAGTATTTTTAATTGGTTGGTCTCTATATTACTCTACGTTTTTTGGATTAATACAAGAAACCTTTTTAACAGAAAATGCGTTTTTGATTAGCATTCTGTTCCAATCGTTTCTCCTCTCTATGAGTCTTACGGAAAAGCTTAAATTTAAACAAGAAGAGTACATGGACAAGGAAAAAACTCTTAAAAAGGCACTTACTCACGAAAAGCTCCAAGCAGAAGAAGAAAGTAGACAGGTAGGTCTTTTATTTCAAGAAATTAAAAAATTAAATTCTGAACTTTCGAATAAATTACATATCAGATCTAAAGAAACAAAGGAGCTTCTTGATAATATCGAGGTATCTGTATTTTCTATAAATGAAGAATATAAAGTTCTCCCTCCTGTATCGAAATACTCAGAAAAAATTTTCGGGATTAATATTGTTGGAAAGAATGTCATGGATTTTCTTTATTACAATATAAAAAAAGGAACGAAGGAGTACACTGATTTAGTTTCTGTTTTTAGCATTATTTTTGGTAGTGATGAAATCCAGTTTTTTATATTGGAAGAAAAGTTACCTCACATCGTTCAGCTACCCCATAGTAAAGGAGCGAAGGAAAAAACACTGAAACTTTCATACTCGGTTTTCTATGATGATGATGATTTGGTCAATAAGTTAATGTGTGTAGTTGAAGATGTAACCGACTCTGAAGAACATTTTAAAAAGACCAAAGAAAATGAAGATAACTTTAAATTCCTATCTGAAATAATTGGAGTTAAAAACAAAAAAGTTTTGGCCAAGAACATAGAAGAATCTATCAAATACCTTTTTGAAATTTTAGAAGATTTTGTCTCTCCGATCTCAGATACTTATAATGAAAAATTCTTTTTAGAAAAAATAGATGCTACCATTAAGCATATACAAAAAAATATAAAAGGTTTAAATTCATTAGAGGAATTTTTCAAAGACTATTCAATTCAATTTAAAATCAGTTTTACTGAAAAGAAGAGTCACTTCATTAATCCCCAGGTTGAAGCCACATCAAGAATTTGTGATATACTTGATGTTCTTTTAAAATACGCTTCATGTACCCATCGTTTTACACCGGTAACACTTAATTTCGACTTATCTTTAAATAATATTATTTCAGAAAAAATAAAAGATATAAATAAAATATTTAAAAATTTTTTTGAATACATTTTTCTTGTAAGGGACATTGATCAAATCACAGATGAAAGAATAAAAAATTCTGTTAACCTTGCCAAACTTTACCCCGACTTTGATAGAACGATAGACCTCATCCAACAAAGGTCTAGGCTTCTTTCTTTTCTTCTTAAAGGAATTGGTGAAAATGAACTTTCAGAGGAATACAAAAACCTTTCATCACAAATCAAAAAAATGCCAGAACATACTAGGATTGATGAGTTTATGATAAAACGAAATCTATTAACCCCTTATAAAGAAGTTTTAGAAAAAACAAAAAATTTTGATTTAACATTGAAAAAAGCTAGCTGATAAGAACGCTATTCTAAGTCTTTATTCTCTGGAGGCCTTCGTAGAAGCTAGCATATACCCATTACTTGTCATCCTTATTCCTTTTCCATCATGCAGCTCTATCACTATTTTTCACG
>PAZA01000088.1 GCA_002715375.1 Halobacteriovoraceae bacterium | reverse complement strand
TAATGGCAAGGCGCTCTTTATGAAAGGTTTGGATTCTTATATATTAAAAACGTTTCTTATTTCTCTTATTTTATCTATTTCATGCCTCACCCTCTTAATGATGATTCTCTTTAAATCAATTAAAATAGGTCTTTTTGCCATGGTTCCAAATGTTATCCCTTTAACTTTGGGTGTGGCGGCTTTGGGCCTTTTTGGGAAAGGTCTTGATGTTTCTGCCGTCTTGATCGGTTCCATTAGCTTAGGGATTTCCGTAGACGACACTATTTTTTTCATGTCCCATTATTATAGAAAAACCAAAATATTTGAAACGCCTCTAAAAGCAATTGAAGAAACCATAAAGGAAACAGGGCACACGCTTTACATTACAACGATTACTTTAGCTTTAATAATTGGGCTTTTTACCTTGGGGTCCTTTGGCCCCAATAAAGTATTTGGTTTTATGACCTCCTTTATCCTCATTCTGGCCTTTCTTTTTGACCTGACTCTTCTTCCCATTCTTTTATTAAAAAAAAGGCGAGATTAGAGTTAAGATTATGTAAGGCAAAAGATAATAGTAAAAAATTGTTCTTCTCTCCCGTTTAAGTTTTTTTATAATATTTCGATGTTTAATTTATTAAATGAAAATGGAAAACCTAAAGGGTAAGCTCATGTTTGATCAACTAACACCATCTGACTTAGAGGATTATAATAGAGTGTTTTTTTGGGAGCACTTTTTAGGAAAAAAACTTAGCTCTAAAATATTTGAAAAAATAATAAAAAGATCATCAAGACAAATAGAAGAGAAGTTAAAAAAGCAAGGTGAGGGAAAGTTTATTACTCTTAAAAGGGAAAAAGGTTTAGGCCCCGAAGAAGTTAGAGAAAGGTATATTAAAAAAGGAATTCCCGTCGTTTTAGAAGGAGGTGGAAAAAACTGGAAGGCCTGTCGTCAATTAACCCCTGAATTTATTTCTGAAGTTTATGGGAATGATAAGGCACTCCTTCTTGAACCAAAAGGTGCCCCTGAAAATTTATCAGGTAAAGAATTTGAGTATGCGTCTTTAAAAGACGTGGTCAAAAATATGAAAGAGGGAGGGAAAAAATACACAAGATTCCATACCCTTTTTGAAGACCATCCCGAATTAAGGGAGGAACTTGATTTTCATGTTCTTGAAAAATTTTGGCCTGTTAACTCAACAACCCGCTATCAATTATTTATGGGGGGGAAAGATACATTCACTTACCTTCATAATGGCCTTAATAGTAATGTATTTGTTCAACTCTATGGGGAAAAAGAGTGGTTTCTCTATCCTATGAGCGCTATGCCGGCCTTGAAACCTGAATGCAATAAATCACCTTACAAAGGCTGTGAATTCAATTCAAAAAAACCGGACTTTACGAAATTTCCCTTAATGAAATATATTAATACTTATTATGCCAGGTTAAAACCTGGGGACATTTTATTTAATCCTCCTTTGATATGGCATTTTGTTTCCAACTTGAGTGATTCTGTGGCATTAGGTTATCGGTGGATTGATTTGTCTCAAGCCTATAAAAAATCAAAACTGTTAACTTTACTCCATATGTTTAATACAAGGCCAAATATTTTTTGGACCATTTTAAACCAAAAAGCTGATTTTAATAAATTTCTGGCCTACGCCAATGGCTCTTATCGTTCGGTTAAACAGGCGGAAAAAATTGATAGATCTAAAGATAGAGAATGATATAAGGTGTCGATTCTAAAATCTCAACTTCTTTTGATACATCTTTAGGGTAAGAGAGTTCTGAAGAATTACTTAAAAATAAAATAAAATAAAGTCATTATTGTTCTTTTTATGACCTCCTCTGCAACAGCCAAAGGTCTAATTTAAAGGAGGACCTGACCGCAGTGGTCAGGTAATCGGCTTTCTAGAGGGAGCTATTTCTAGACAATATGCCTCCCAATTAGAGAAGCTATTACAAACAAAAATCAAATGACTATCATTTACAATGGTGTTCTAAATTATGAAAATTAAAACTCAGGGAGGATTTTATGGAATATAGATATTTAGGAAAATCGGGGTTAAAGATTAGTGCCCTTTCTTTTGGTTCTTGGGTTACTTTTTCAAATCAAGTCCAAACAGAAAGCGCTGTTGAAATGATGGCCATGAGTTATGATGCCGGAATTAACTTTTATGATAATGCAGAAGTTTATGCTGATGGGGAGTCAGAAATCATTATGGGTGAGGCCCTTAAAAAGTTAGGCTGGGGGAGGGACACTTATTGTGTTTCAAGCAAAGTCTTTTGGGGAGGTCCAAAACCTACTCAAAGGGGCCTTTCAAGGAAACATGTTAAAGATGCTTGCCATCAAGCTTTAAAAAGGTTGCAGGTCGATTATTTAGACCTCTATTTTTGCCATAGGCCAGACCAGGATACGCCGATTGAGGAAACGGTGAGGGCCATGGATCAGTTAATTCAGGAGGGAAAAGTTCTTTACTGGGGAACTTCAGAATGGTCGGCAACAGAAATTCAAAAAGCTTATGGAGTTGCGAGAGAATATAATCTGACTCCTCCCACTATGGAGCAGCCTCAGTACAATTTGTTTCATAGGGAAAAAGTTGAAAAAGATTTTCTATCACTTTACGAAGAAGCCGGCCTTGGGACTACGATCTGGTCTCCTTTAGCGAGTGGAATTCTGACTGGAAAGTATGCAAACGGAATACCCGAAGGGAGCCGGGCAAGCTTAAATGGTTTCGAATGGATAAAGGATCAAATTTTATCCCCTAAAGGCCAAGATAAGGTAAAAAAAGCAAAGGAATTAGAAATTGTTGCAAAAGATTTGGGGTGTAGTTTAACACAACTTTCAATTGCCTGGTGTTTAAAGTGCCCTTTCGTTAGCACTGTTATTCTAGGGGCCAGTAAGGCGAGTCAGCTTTCAGAAACCATTGAGTCTTTGGATGTCCTGCCAAAATTAACTGATAGTGTTATGGAAAAAATAGAAGGAATTGTTGAATCAAGGCCTAAGCCGGTGATTGACTGGAAAGGTTAGTTTAAAGCACTCATAATATCTGAATAGAGTGAATTAAGTTTATCAATTCCGACGAGGCAGAACCCCATAGTTTTTGAAAACTCAAAGTCTTCTGGGGTTCCCTGTCTACAAACGATAACAAGTCTTATTTCGCCTTTGTCTGCTTCATCAAGGTATTGGTCGAGAGTCTCTCCGCCATTTTGAAGAAAGTCTGTTGTATTCGTTTTAGGGAGGCATACAACGCCGTATTTTTTTCCCTCGTATGTTGTTTCGAAATCCCATGTGGAGTTTTTAAGCCTTTGGTTTACGTCGTGATTAAATTGCTTAAAAATAAGCGAGCATCTGGCTAGAAATTCTTTTTCTTTGTCGGCCATAATAATTCAACTCCAAGTATATGGTTACCTATGAAAGTATCAAAAAATGGCTATTTTATAAAAGGGAGGAAGCTTTTGACTTCCTTTTTTTGATCATTGCTTTTAAAAAGTCTAATATTGAGGAATCTTTTTTTGAAGGGAGGGTTCGTGTCGTCAGAGTCAGTCTTGGAAGTAAGAAATTTAAAAAAGTATTTTGGCCATGTGAAAGCAGTTGATGAAATTAGTCTGAAAATCAAAAAAGGTTTATGTTTTGGTCTTTTAGGTCCCAATGGGGCAGGAAAGACGACGACTGTTGAAATGATGGAAGGTGTAACGAAGCCTACATCCGGAGAGATCTATTACAAAGGGAAGCCCCTTGATAGTAACTACCGAGAGGAAATTGGTATTCAGTTCCAAAAAACTTCTCTTCAAGATTACCTAAAGGTTAAAGAGGTGTTGGAGCTTTTTTCAAGCTTTTATGAAAAAACTCTTCCCATAAAGCAAATTATTAAAGAGTGCTCTTTGGAAGATCTTCTTGAGAGGGACCATCGAAAACTTTCGGGCGGTCAGGCCCAAAGGCTTCTTTTGGGACTTGCTTTAATTAATGACCCTGAAGTTTTATTTTTGGATGAGCCAACGACAGGCCTGGACCCACAAGCGAGAAGAAACTTTTGGGACCTTATAAATCAAATTAAAAAGAGGAATAAAACAATTGTACTCACGACTCATTATATGGAAGAAGCTTATGCCCTTTGTGACGAAATTGCTATTATGGACAAGGGAAAAATATTACTTGAAGGGCCACCTAGAAAGCTCCTCAAAGAGCATTTTAACTCCATGGTGATTTCACTCCCAGAAAAAGACTGCCCCAGTGAATTACAAGGGGAGAAAAAACACCTTGTGGAAGGACCGATGGGGAATATGCTGGAAATTTTAACGGCTGACCCAAACGAAACATTCTCTCATCTTTTAAAATCGGGAGTTAACCTTCAAAACGTTCATTTAAGACAAAAAAATCTGGAAGATCTTTTTCTTGAAATAACGGGAAGTGAGTTAAGGGGATAGAAATGAAAAAAATTTGGGCCGTAATGATTGCAAGGCAAAAAGAGTTTTATAGAGACCGCTCTTCTATGGGCTGGAACCTGGCCTTCCCTTTCTTTGTCGTTTTAGGGTTTGCCTTTGCCTTTTCAAATGGGGATCAAAAGCTCTATAAGGTTGGCCTAATGGGTGACTTTAAGAGTGAAAAGGCGATGGATATTCCTTTTCTTAAGACAAAATATGTGGAGTTTGTAGAAACGGAAAAGGGGGAGAAGTCAGTAAAAAAGCTAAAGCACCATAAGTTTGACCTCCTTCTTTTAAATAAGGGAGGGGAGCTTTCCTACTGGACTAATAAGAGCTCTCCAAAAGGTTACTTTTTAGAAAAGATTCTCCTAGGGGACTTGAAAGAAGCAAAGATGTCTTTTGTCCGCCAGGAGGTTGATGGAGAGGAGATTCGATACGTTGATTGGCTGATTCCTGGAATTTTATCAATGAATATGATGTTTAGCTCTCTCTTTGGTGTAGGGTATGTCATCGTAAGGTATCGGAAAAATGGGGTTTTGAGGAGGTTAAAGGCCACACCTTTGAAAGCCTATGAGTTTTTACTGGCCCAGGTATTGGCCCGTTTGGTTATTTTAATGGTTATTTTTAATATTGTTCTTTTAGGGTGCTCCTTAATGGTCGATTTTAAGATTGAAGGGAGTTATCTGGATTTATTGGTGGTCTTTTTTCTTGGAGGGCTTTGCTTAACCTCATTTGGGCTTTTTATAGCAGCAAGGGTTCAAAGTGAGGAGTTTGCTGGAGGGCTTTTAAACCTTATTACATGGCCTATGATGTTTCTTTCCGGAGTATGGTTTTCTCTTGAGGGAGCTCACCCCTTTATTCTCAAACTTTCCAAAATTTTTCCTTTAACCCATATGAATGAGGCTGCCAGGGCCATTATTAATGAAGGGATGGGTCTTGGAGAAATGACGTCTCAAATGACGGCCCTTCTTGTTATGACTGTTATCTTTATTGTTGGTGGGGCCCGCTTTTTCAAGTGGGATTAAAATTTGGGGGGCCTATGCGGCCCTCAGGAATTTCTTTTCTTGTCTTTCTAACTCCTCTTGAGCTTCAAGGGAGAGTCTTACCCAAGGCTGCTTTTCGAGTCTTTTAGTTTCTATAGGCTCACCTGTCTCCTCACAGATACCGTAGTTGCCTTTTTCAATTTTTTCCAAAGCAGTCTCAATATCATGAAGTGTTTTTATAGAAGACTTTTGGAGACTAAAGGATACATTTTGATTGGTGTATATTTGAGCTTGGTCGCCATCTTCAATAGTGTCTTCTGTTTGAGCAATCACTTCAGTGTGATAGTTTTCTTTCATCGTGTTCATGACTCTCATCTTATGTTTGAGAAGTTTCTCTTTTTGGCCCATAAGAAAGTCTTTAGAAAACGCCATAGGCTCCACCCTTATTTTTGTTATTAAATTAGAGTTATTAAAAACTCACCCCATCATGATAATACAAAATTATGATGTTTTGCATAAAAAAGGGCATCAACAATTTTGCTTTTAAGGCCCTTTAAGAGGGGGAAAGGCCCATTTTAATAGACTTCTTAAGGTTGTCTTTTGAATCGATTCAATAAAATTTCTTTTCACAAAATTTAAGTTTTTGATTTAATGAGATATTCTTTTTACCGAGTAAAAGAAAGTCATTGATTTTGTAAGGAGAAAAAGATGGTTCAAAAACTGGTTTTAATCTTCATTTTGTTCATGACGACCCAATCTATTGAGGCCCATTTAGACCCAGAATACGCAAGAAAAAAGATTGGGGCCAATAAAGCACTTAAAATTGCCACTTCCCAGATCCAAAGGCTTGTCAAAGAGCAAAGAATTGGAACTTCCTGGCTTAAGGCCACTCATTTGAAAAGTGGGGTGAAGGAATTTGGAGCCGAAAAGGAGTGGGTTGTGACTTTCCAAAATAAAAATGTTGATGATAAAAGAAGAAAAAAGCTCTACGTTTTTATTAACATTTTTGGAGACTTTGTTGCTGCCAATTTCACTGGACGTTAGGGAAAAAGGATTTCGAGCTCTTTTTTACCCTGTCTTGAAGCGGCTTCTTTAGGGTTCAGTCCCTGGTTGTTCTTGGCCATGGGATCGGCCCCCTTTTCAAGAAGGTATTTTATGTTTTCGTATCTTTTTCCAAAAACGGCATAGTGAAGAGCAGAATTTCCTTTGGAGTCTCTATAGTTAATATTAAGGCCCTTACCTAAAAGGTAGCGTAGTGTTTCTACCGTGGCCCTCTTGGCAGCACTTAAAAGCGAACCTTCCTTAATTTCTGGAATTTTATGGGGAAAGACCGGTTGGTATACTATTTCTTTTTTTAAATTTTGTTTTTCTTTTTGCCCCTTTAAAATTGACTCCGTGGTAGCGTCTTTTTTTAGCTCTGGGGGCAATTCTTTTATTTCAAAAGGAGAAGGTCCTTTTGAAATAATTATATTTTTTAATTCTTCCGGTGTATCAATAATAAGGTCACTATTCTCCCCAGAGTCTCCATCATCAAGGTCCTGAAAGAGTTCCTCATCAGTCGCCTCACCCTCTATATCAGCGAGAGTTTCTTCTTTTTTTTCAGTGGTTTTTTCTGGAGCTTCTTCAATGAGTGCTTTGAACTCAGCGGCTTCATCATCCTCTTCTGTTTCTTCCAAAAAACTTTCGGCAGACTCTACGGAAGCTGGACTTCGACCTTTTGTTTGAGGCGTTTTCTGGATTCTTTCCTGGTATTTCAAAAGAAGGGACGAAGAGGAGTGGAGTTTTGGCACTGATTGAGTGTCTAGGTTAGAAACTTCATCTTTAAATTCTCCACTATCATCCTTTTTCTGTTTTGAGGGAGTTGAACAATTGCTGACAAAAAAAGTCAGCATAATGATAATTAAATGGGAGGAGCTTAAATTTCGTTTCACGAAGGTCATGTCGGGGAGGACTAAAAAAACTTGAGCTTTTTAGATCTAATCTCATTGAAAGGCGAAAATGAAGAGTCTACAATGTTAGCCTGGAGGTTAGGCAATTGATAAAAAAACTCTGGATTTTTCCTTTTTTCCTTTCTTTATTTCTTCTATCTTTTTGGTTCGTTCCCGTCGGAATAGCTAATACTAAAGCGATAAAGGCATCCCCCAAAACCCTTACTTCACCTTTAAAAGTCAAGCTTACGTTAAAGGAGGCCATCCGTTTGGGCCTTAAGTTTAGCTTTGAGGTTAAAGAGCAAAAAAACGGAGATCAAATCAGGGAGCTAAAATACAAAAGTAAAAAGAGGAGCCTATCTCTGCCTCAAGTCAGTCTTTATGCTCAAAATACTTTATCTCATAGCCTTTTGAGGTCGAAAAGCAGTGATGGAACAACAGGACTTAAATTCCCCGATGAGGATACAGATGTTAGGAGTGAAATGGCCAATGAGGGAGGCATCGGTATTGAGATTAGTGAATTTACCCTCTTTAATTTTGGAAAAGATCAGGACCTTTTAAAAGGAGAGGGCCTCGACTTAAAAAAAGGTCAACTAAAATCAAAAACGTTTTATATGAATTACAAATTTCGAATTTCAAAGGAGTATTTTCGACTCCAAAATGCTTTTGAAGAGATTGCATCGGCTCAAAAGGAAGCGGAACTTACGAAAGAAGTTTATGAGCTTGCCAAGAAAAAAAGGAAAGATGGGGCAAGCGGCAGTGTTGAATACCTTTTTGCGAAAAGTGCTTTTTTAGAAGCGGAGAGAAAAAAGAAGGAGGCAAAAAGGCTTTATTACAAAAAACTTTTTCTTTTTAACTTCATTTTAGGCCAACCACTTCAGCAAGATTATAAATTGGTTTCAAAAGTTGAGTTCAGGCCTCTCAAGATAACTCTTAGAGAACTCCTAAAATGGATAGAAGTGGCCCCTACTCTCACGGAGGCCAAACTTAATTTAAACCATTCAAAGCTTAACCTCCGGACCACTTGGAAGGATCTTATGCCCTTTCCAAAGGTCAGTTTGAGTGGTTTACGTTATGGGCATGGTTATGGAAAAGACGGCGGAGGAACAGTTTCTCAATTTATTGGCTCAAGTTCTAGCAGTAACTTTGATATTCGCATTGCCTTAAACCTTTCTGTACCTCTTGTTGGTGAAAATGGGTTTTTTAACCGCTTTGGTGTTCAAAGTGCTGAGTTATCAGTCAAAAGTGCTGAAAATAAAGTAAAAATGGCGAGGATGAAGGCCCAAGGAGAAGTCATTGGGAAGTATAACGACATTATGGCGCAAGAAGAGGCCATCAAAGATTATAGAGAGGCCTTCAAGAATTCTTCTCTCTTACTTGATGAAGCTTTTAAAGCTTACCGCCAAGGCAAGGCGCAGGTCTTGCAAATGAAGGATGCTTTAAACCATAAAACCTCTTCTATTAAAGAATATAAGGAAGCTATTTTAAATCATTTGGAAGGAAAAATGGCCCTGGCCACGGCGATTGGGATGGAGAACCCCTTTGGTGAAAGTGATTTGGGAAATGAAAAAAAGGGAGGCATAAATTGAGGACTACAAAAGGCAACACTTTATTTATTGGCATCTTTTTAATTTCTTTTTTCTTTTCAACTTTAGGAACGGCTCAAACTGTTAATAAAGAAAACGAAATTAAAAAGAGTGAGAATAAGTGGTTTATGGCCCCTTTCAAAACCCACCGTTATTCTTTAGAGCCGTCTTTAGTGAGTCAGGTTGGAAGTGTTGATGCTGCCAGTGCCATTATTGGTGTCGGAGGTAAGTTACGCTCTCTTTATAATTACAGATCCTATTTTGGTGGGTTGGAGTATTCCTTCATGGGAGTCAATGTCAGCGGATCGAGTTCAAACGCGAATTTTAAACTTTCAGGGCATACTGGTTCCAGAGATACTCTAAGTGCTCTTTTTGGGTACTTTTTAAAGGAGGGGAACCTTCGTCTTTATGGTGCCTTTCATATTCTTAACAAAATGAAGTTGTCCTCCGTTTCTTACCAAGCTTCTGTTAAATATCAATTTTATAAAGATGATACAACCTTCTACTCCAATGATGTCTTGGCCAATAACAGCTATACGGAAGATGTTGTATTTGCAGGGTCCGGTTATGAAGTTGGTCTTTCCTTTAACCTTCTCAAAAGGTTGGCCTTGAATGTAACTTTGGCCCGCTATAACTATAAAAGGGGGATGGCCGTTACACAGGATAAAACCTGGTATGAGGCAAACCTAGATGATGAGAAGTATAAATTAGGAGAATTAAAAAGAGTGAATGACCTTCCAAAGGAGTTTAATGTAACAAGTTTAAGTGTTGGGCTCAGTGTGCCGCTCTATTTTACTTTCCTCAATAGCTAAAGAGTCCATCATATTATTAAAGGAAGTGGCCATTTCACTAAACTCTTCGGTTTCTCTAAATAAAAGGCGGGCATCCCTATCGCCTTTTCTTACTTGCTCCATAACCTTTTTCATTTTGCAGATAGGACCTGCAACTCTATGGGAAAGAAAGATTCCAAAAAAGAAGATAAGAATGAGGAAAAGAAAGCTAAAAGCGACAAACTGAATTTTAAATTGGTCGAGCTCAAGCCAGAGTTGGTTTTTAACAGCATCCTCCATGGGAGAGGAGCTAACCAAGATTTCATAGTTCTCTTTCATTTGCCCATTTATAAGAAGGCCATAGATTGCAACAATAATGACCCCGGGGAGGAGAGAGAAAGAAGCAATTTTTAATTGAAAAGATGGACTGATAAGAAAATGAGACAGGTTTCTTTTTGAATGCTTTTTTCTCGTCATGAAGTCGGACCTTTGCAACGAAGCTTATTGTGCTTTTTTTCTAAAAACTTTTTTCTCAAAGAGAGAGTCTTTGATCTTATTTTAATGATGAATAGGTTTGAGGAGATCTTAATTTTGGCCTTGAAATCATTTTTGTACTTATCAAAGAGGTTTTCATTTTCCTTTTTGAGGACCCTAAGTCTTTTTAGGCTTGTAGAAACACTTTGAGCCTCGCTTTTTGATGCGATGCAATTCTCCTTTTTAGCTGAGGTACGAGCTGGAACTTTTCCTACAAAGAGAAGAGAAACGATAATTGAGGCAATGGCCAATATTGATTTTGGAAAGAATTTCATTTCTTTATTGTAGAAGTCTTTTAAAAAGAGGTTTAGCCGGCAAGAGAGGGTCTTTTTTGTGCACTGCAATTGTTTTGGGATTTGAAAAAGGATGAGGCCTTTGATAAGAGAGGCGGTATGTTAAATGAACAGGATTATCAAGCAGTCAAACATCAACTAGGTCGCTCTCCAAGAGGGGCCAAGCGGGTTGTTTGTTATGGAAAGGCCAAAGGTGAGCCCCAAGTGATAGAGGTTCATCCTCTTGTAGAGGGAAAACCCTTTCCATCACTTTTTTGGTTAACTTGCCCGAGGCTTCATAAGGCCATTGCGAAAATTGAGCAGACTGCCTGGATAAAACACCTAGAAAACACACTGATACCTGAGGACCCAAAGCTAAAAGAACAGCTTAGAAAAGACCACTTACGATACCAAGAGTTAAGGTGGACGAAGCTTTCTGAAGAGGAAAAAAACTCCGTTAGTAATGCACCTTATTTGGAGAGTTTAAGAACAACTGGTATTGGTGGCGTTAGGGACTTTTCAAGAGTCCGGTGCCTCCATATGCATTATGCTCATCACCTTGCGGAAAAAAATGTTATTGGTGAGTTGATGGATCAAGAGTTTCAAACCTATTTATATCTTTAAAGAACTTTTTTTAGTTTTCTTTAGACATGTCTTTTAAAAATTTATCTCTTTCATTTTTGGAGTAAGCTTTTCGGATGGTTGTGTCGTCATAGAGAGGAACTCTTATTGTATTTTTAGGTTCACCCATAATTCTAAAGACAATATTTTGAGCGATTTCAAACTTTTTCAAAATGAGGTAGTTTAAATTTGTAATGAAAATACCGTAGATGACCGGATCCTTTTCAAATACGTCCTGAAGAACCTTAAAAGGTACTTCTAATACTTTTGTATTTTCTTGGACTGTTAACATTTCAGTTTTTTCCATATCTGAGAAAAGAAAATGCTCCCCGTAAAAACCGCCTTTTCCCAGAACTTGAATATCTTTCATTCCTTCGGAAGTATCTCTCGTAATTGTTATTTTGCCTTCCAGTACAGTAAATAGGTAATTGATATTATCCGCTTCACCGTAAATGGTTTCACCTTTATGGTACTCACTTACCCGGCAATGGATGAAATGTTTTTCCATTTCATCTTGATGAATATCATAAAAAAGGGGGCAAGTACTAAGGGTCTTCCAAAGAGACATGGTGATTCCTCTATTAAGTCAGAACTAAAGGTTTCATTATAGCATCAGTTGGGGAAGTCTGCTCGGCGGACTAAATTAGGTTCCAAACGAGCATCATTGAAGCCCCATCGTTAGTATTCTTTCCTTTAACATACTCAGCTGCTCGATTTTTATCTTGAACAATCCATGTTCTGTTCACTTCGGCCCTAATGATTCCATCCCAGGGAAGATGAGGAATGACAACTGAAACGGAAGCGCTTCGGTAGGCCTCACCTGAAACTCCTGAAGGCCCATAGATATATTGATTCGCCTGCTTGTCTCCTAACCCCATTTTTAGGTGGAGCCCTGTATAGGGAAGAAGAGGAAGGCCAGCCTCTAATTCACTGAAATGCCCATAATGGTATTTAATTTCTTTGTAGAGTGAAACGCCAAGATAAAAAGAATTTCTATAGCCAAATTTATAGCGGAATTTAGTCGAGGCTTCTACTGTGCTTTTCCTTTGGTTTCTATAATCTTCTTTGTGGTCACTTGTATCGGGCCATGGCTCCCCATCATCAAAGTAAGAAACACCGGCCGTAAAAAGAAACGAAGATGTTCTTGGAAAGTGGCTGTAAAAAAGTCCTGGACCTCTAAGAAGCCATTTATCAAAAAAGATTAGACCTGGTCCTACAAAATAACTTGGTTTAGGCCACGTTTCGGCTCCTCGAAAAACGCTTTTATTTTTATAAAAAGAGGAAAGGGAGACCCTAATGGGTTTTGTCTCCGCTAAACTGATCTCTTCTTGAGCTTTCAAAGCCGGGGAAAAGGTAAAGAAGAAAAGTCCTAAAGTTCCTAAAAAGACAACTATGGCGTGAGTTAAAAAGGTCAAGGGCCCTCCTTTTTCTTTAAGCTTTAAGAGTAAAGAAAAAGGAGTGTCCTGACAAAACTTTTCCTTTATTGTCCGCTAGCCCCATAATTGGGGAGGGCCCTGGCGCTTGGGTCAGTTACATTACAATTATTCCAAGAGTTATTAGGCATCCAAAAATCTTTAATGAGAGAAGCTTTTCCTTCATAAAATTCCTCAAAAAGGTTTCGGTAAAGCAAGGACTCTTTTGTGAAGGGAGGGCAATAATTAAAGTACTCTTTGGCCTTTTGAACGTCTTGTTCTGTGTAGAGGATTTCAGCATGAGACTTTAAAAAGTCAACGAGGCTATGCCCTACAGCATCACTGAAGGCCGCTTTTTCTCTATAAAGGATGCTTTTTGGGAGGTAACCGCCTTTTTCAAAGGCCTTCCTTAGAAGGTATTTTCCAACCCCTGTGGTATTCATTTTTAGTTGAGGCCTAATCGCCATGACATACTCGACAAACTCTTTATCCCCAAAAGGCACTCTTGCTTCAATTGAGTGAGCGCTTAAGCAGCGGTCGGCCCTTAAAACATCATACATGTAAATTTCATCAATTCTTTTTTTGGCCTCTTTTTGAAACTCTTCTTCAGAAGGTGCGAAGTCAGTGTACTTATAACCGAAAAGTTCGTCGCTCACTTCTCCGGTAAGAAGGACTTTAATGTCTGTTTTTTCTCTGATGTACTTACAGACTAGGAACATGCCGATTGAGGCCCTAATAGTTGTGATGTCCCATGTTTCGAGGTGGTAAATGACATCCTTTAAGGCCTTTAAAGCATCTTCTTTTGAGATAACAACTTCTGTGTGGTCTGCTCCCAAAAAGTCAGCAACTTCCTTGGCGTATTTTAAATCTATTGCATCCCCTTCCATTCCAATGGCAAAGGTGCGGATTGGCGTTTTTTGAAGCCTGGAAGCAATGGCGCAAACAAGGCTTGAATCTAATCCACCACTTAAAAGAAATCCTAGGGGAGCATCAGACCGGAGTCTTTTTTCTACAGCTTTGGTTAAAAGGGAGTTAATAGAGGAGAGTGTTTTGTCGAGGCAAGGCCCATGAAAGGTTTTAGGAGATGTCCCTTCCCAATACTTTTTGAAATTCGATCCATCGAAATAATGGCCTGGAGGAAAAGGTAAGACTTTCGAGCAAATATCTAAAAGTGCCTTTGCTTCAGAGGCGAAGGCCATACTTCCATCTTTTAAAAAGCCATAAAAAAGAGGTCTAATTCCAATGGGGTCTCTGGCAGCCATCAACTTCTTTTTTTTCTGATCGTAAAGGACGAAAGCAAACTCCCCATCGATCATAGAAATCATTTTTTTTAATCCATGCTCCTTATAAAGAGGCAGGATTATTTCACAGTCAGATTTTGACGTGAATGGATATTGAGTTATAGGTCTTAATGTGGGTTCGTTATAAATCTCACCGTTACAAACAAGGTGGAGGAGGTTTGTTTGATCTTTAAAAGGTTGGTTTCCGCTAGGATTTAGGTCTACAATGGCCAACCGGCTAAAAAACATTGTGACTTCTAAATTGGTATCAGTTCTTTTATAAGCATCAGGGCCTCGATGGTTTAATATTTTGGAGATTTCTTTTATATTCTTTTTTGAATAGGCTTCTACCTGACTATTTTCAACAACTAAAAAACCACACATGACGACGTTCCTTTGGTTAGGTTATGCTAGAATGTTAAATAAAATACGGAATAAATAAAGAATTAATAAGCTAGTAGTTCTATTTTTATTAAGTTAATAATTAATGAGCTTTTATTTTAGTTAAAATTAATTATTGATGGTTTATTGGACATCTCTTTTAAGAGTTTCATAATAGGTGAGTGGCCTTAAATGCTTCTAAAAAAGAAAAAATTTTTTTAAGGACCGCTTTCGGAGTTTTTTATGAGAGATCAGTTTGTTTTTTTACAGAACTTTTTAAAAATGGCCTTTTGGTTGGGACCTCTTTCTTCTGATGAAAAAAGGCCTGGCGGTTTTAAGAGAAAAGAGCTTGTTATTCCTTTAAAAAATCGATCCATCAAGGCCTGGCTTTATACTCCCAATGGAAAAATTCAAGGTGTTTTTTTAATGGCGCCAGGCTTTCATTTTTTAGGACCGGCAGATGAGCGTTTTGTACGCTTTAATTCTATTTTAGCGAGCTCTGGTTTTATGCTCCTTTGCCCCTTTATAGAGGATTACCTTGATATGAGGGTTCTTCCAAGAACGGAAAATGACTTTAGAGCTTGCTTTGATGCCCTTGAATCGCTGCCAGAAAGACCGTGCTCAATGAAACCAGGCGTTTTTAGTATTAGTTTTGGTTCTCTCCTGGCCGTTCGTTTGGCCGGACATCAAAATTATAAGGATCGTGTTGGAGGTCTCTCTATTTTTGGAGGGTATGCCAATTGGGATGAGACCTTAAGATATTTTTTAAGTGGAGACGCTGATGGAGAGTTTGTTCAAAATAGAGATCCTCTTTGTAGACCAGCAGTCTTTTTAAATTTGTTGGATTGTATTGAACCAAAACCAGAAGACCCGGAAGGTTTGAGAGAAGCATGGGTCGAATATATAAAAAAAACTTGGCCTGATCCTCTCTATTTAGAAGATGACAGATACAAGGAGTGTGCCAGGGAAATGAGTAAGAGTTTGGAAGAATCTAAAAGGGATTTATTTTTAAAGGGTTGTCTTCCTGGAAGTGATGGCCTTGACATTGCTTTAAACGCCCTCGATAAGATGAAAGAAAAGTGGGGTTATTTAGACCCGCTAGTTTATGCAAAAGATATCCATTGTCCCGTAACGATTATTCATGGAAAAGATGATGGTGTTATTCCCGTTAATCAGGTGGAGCGCTTTAAACAAGCTTTGGGGCATAATAAGAATGTGACAACTTGTATAACAGGACTTTTTTCCCACAGCCAAAATGAAGGACAGGAGAACTTGGTTTCAAAAGTGACTATCTTAGGCAAAGAGCTTATAATGATGATTAGAATTTTAAAAAGCTTCTTCCTTATGGGGGGGAGTAAAGGAGAGTCTTAAAATGGCCCAAAATATATATGATTTCAAAGTAAAAAATATAAAGGGAGAAG
>PAZA01000087.1 GCA_002715375.1 Halobacteriovoraceae bacterium | reverse complement strand
TTAATAAATTAATTTACCCTTCTCTCAAAAAAGAAGGTATCAAGCTTGTTAAATGGGAAGAGGTAAGTGCAGAGTCACAGAAAAGTTTATCGGAAACTTTTAAAAACTCCATTTTCCCAATTTTGACCCCACTAGCAGTTGATTACGGACACCCGTTCCCCTTCATTTCTAACCTTTCTAAATCTCTTGGGGTTTGTCTTTTACACCCATCAAGCCAGGAAAAAGTTTTTTCAAGGGTTAAAATTCCAACAGAAATTCCTCAATGGTATTTTGTGGAATTTGACGGAAAAACAGAAACTTATATGAATGTTGAAGAGATTGTCCTTGGAAATTTGGAAATGCTTTTTCCGGGAACAAAAATTCTTGATAAACTGATTTTCCGTGTCACTAGAAACTCCGATTTTGGTGGGGATGAAGATGGTGCCTTAGACCTTAAAGAACATATTGAAGAGGGTTTGAGGGAGCAAAAGTTTTCTCCAGTGATTCGACTTGAGTATTCTGGAAAAACTAAAGATTCTTGGATTTTAGATTATATTACAAATGAATTAGAACTCGATTCAGAAAATGTTTACGAGATGCATTCGTTACCTAATTATACAAAATTTGATGAATTAATTAAAACTGATAAGCCTCATCTGAAATTTAGACCATGGTCCCCAAAAACACCGAGAGACTTTGTTGATAATAAAGCGAACATCTTTCACAAAATTAAAGGGAAAGATATCGTTGTTCACCACCCTTATGAGAGCTTTTCTTCATCTGTTGAACGTTTCATTGAAACAGCTGCTAATGATCCTAAAGTTTTGGCCATTAAAATAACCTTGTATAGAACGACCCTGAACTCAAAAATTGTTGAATCTCTTATTTTTGCTGCTCAAAATGGAAAGCAGGTAGCGTGCCTTGTTGAATTAAAGGCCCGCTTTGAAGAAGAGCAAAATATGAGGCTCACTGAAAAACTTGAAAAAGAAGGGATCCATGTCATTACTGGTATGGTTGGCCTAAAGACCCATTCAAAAATGTGTTTAGCGGTAAGAAAAGACCACGATAAGGTAACGACTTACGCTCACCTAGGAACAGGAAACTACAATCCAATAACCTCCAAACTTTACACCGATTTAGGCTTGTTTACCTGTCGAGAGGAAATAACCAGAGAAGTTATGGAGGTTTTCAACTTCCTCACAGGTTTTTCACAGAAGAAGGATTACAATACTCTTTTAGTGGCACCTATTAATATAAAGAAAAAGTTTATTGAACTTATTAATAATGAAATTGAAGCAAAGAAGGAGTCTGGTCATGGACATATTGTGGCCAAAATGAACTCTCTTCAGGATCCGGATATAATTGAAGCCTTGTATAAAGCTTCTCAAGCAGGCGTAAAAATTGAGCTTATAGTAAGAGGGTTTTGTTGCCTTAAACCAGGTATTGAAGGACTCAGTGAAAATATAGAGGTTATTTCTGTCATAGGCCGGTTTTTAGAGCATTCAAGAATATATTACTTTAGTGGCGGTAAGAAAAATCCTATGGAGGGCACTATCTATATAGGCTCTGCAGATTGGATGTGGCGTAACTTAATGGGAAGAGTGGAAGTCATGACTCCTCTTCTTTCAGATGAAGTGAAATCGGTTGCCTGGAATACTTTAAGAGTTAATCTTGAGGATCAGTTTTCTTCGTGGGTTCTAACTCGAACTGGAAAATATGAAAAGAAGCAGGGAAAAGTTTCTGGAAAAGGAAAGTGTCGAGGGACGCACGAAACTCTCATGAGAGAGATTGAGAAGAGCGCTGATTAATTCTGAATAAAGTGACCTTTTGGGAAACAGCATCGCTTTTAAAGGTTTGAAACGTAGAAAAATGAGGAAATTTTTTAATGGGAACAGAAATATTCACTAAAGCAGCAAGCACGAACCCTTCTAGTTTGGCCATTCAGTATGACCTTCAAAGCTTGGCCATTTTATTAGGCCACACATTTCTTATAGGCGCTTTTCTATGTATAATTACTTATTTTTCAAATAGACACCTTCTTAAAGATCCAAAAGAGCCTTCTGAAGAAAAAATAAACCTTATCTTAGGAACGATGAATATACTTTATCTTTGTATGGGTCTCTCTTGTGTCATGATTCTCGTTAATAATAACCTCGCTCGTGCCTTTGCTATCGGAGCGGCAATTGCTCTTGTTAGATTCAGGATTAAGCTTGGGAAAAGCTCAGCTAACTCAAATATTCTCTTTAGTATTGTTTGTGGGATAGCCTGCGGGTTGAATGAACTGACTTTGGCTTGGCTTTCAGCTGGCGCTTACTTATTGATCACACTTCTTGTGAGAATTGTGACAGGCTCTATTCAGAAAAAAGTTGTTAAAAATAATCGTAAAAAAGTAAAAGAGATTGAAGCTGTCTAGAAGCGGCCCTACCGATATTGAAATATTTTAATCATTTTTATAGCTGAATGGAATAAAGAGAATAAATCCTCCTGTCAACAGGTTTTCTTTCTTGTTTTGGGGTCTCAACTTTTGGAATAATCTCTCTCAGACTACCCATGAGTTTTAAAAATTGACGAAATTATTCCTTACGAAAATCAAGAGGCATTTCATGACCTTAGGAAAAAAGTCCGATCTGTTTTAAAATTAAAGAGTTACTTTAAAGGTCTCTGGCCTAGTTCTTTTTCAGACTCTAATGAAGCAGCTTTGATTAAAAGAATGGTTGGCAAATTTGGAGACCTTAATAACAAATTAATTGCACTAAAATACTTAGAGGAAAAGTTTGGTAAGAGAGGATTTGGATCTCGTAAAAAGAAGGACTTCCAAAAGGCCATCGAGGCCAAGACGATTGTAATTGATAGTGAATGGCTTGAGTTAAAAAAATGGACCAAAGCCAATTTAATTGATACTCAAATAGAAGGTCTTAGTGATTGCCTCAAGCAAAGCTAGGCCTTAGACCTTCGGAAATAGGAGGAGGTTTCTTTGGCCACTTATGTTGTGGGAGATGTCCAGGGCTGTTTTAAAACCCTTGAAAAACTTCTCGATAAAATAAAATTTGATCCTAAAAAAGACTTCCTCTGGTTTATCGGAGACCTTGTTAATGTCGGAAAAAACTCTTTAAAGGCCCTTAAATGGGCCTATAAAAATAAAGATTCTTGCGATCTTTTAATTGGAAACCATGAACTAAACCTCCTTTGCATTGCTTATGGATTAGCAGAGCCCCATGAAACGGACACTTTTCAGGACATTCTGGACCACAAAAAGCTCGATTTATGGCTTGATTGGCTTAGAACGAGACCTCTTATTCATGAAGAGCAGGAGCACTTTTTAGTCCATGCTGGAGTTCATCCAAATTGGAGCTTGGACGATGCCCGGAAAGTGGCCAGTGATGTTGAGTCAGCGCTAAGGGGACCGGATTACCTTGAGTACCTCACAAAATGGAAAAAAAAGTTTTTCAAGAAATGGGAAGAAGGACTTGGGGAGAAAAAAAGAATTTCAACGGCACTTAATATAATGACAAAAATGAGGTTGTTAGATTCAGAAAACCATTTGGTTAAAAATGTTAAAGGCGAGCTTCAAAATGCACCCGATGATTTAACACCCTGGTTTCGTCTTTTAGACTCCTCTTTTAAAGATAAAAAGATTCTTTTTGGCCATTGGTCTGCGATTGGAGTTCATCAAGAAAATAATGTGACAGGGCTCGATAGTGGTGCTGTTTGGGGAAGAATGTTGACTGCTTATTGCCTGGAAACAGGGCATATTTCCCAGGTCTCCTCTCATAAGAAAGACTTGCCAGATTAATTAAAAAACTCCCAAACTTTAAACTGCATGTGTTTGAGGGATATTCCTTTTTGGCAATTGACTTTAAAAAGTCTTAAGTATTTATTTTTTTTCAATGTAGATTCACTAAGAATGTAGATTGATTTTCCATCTTGATCGTAGGTGATAGCTTCAATTTGGGCCCCAACAAACCTTGGAAAGCGGTATTTATTTGAGTAATTTTGTGAAAAGGGATTAAATGGGTCTTTTCCTTTATTTAGTTTGTATTCGATTCCGTGTTTGAGCGTTGATAAAATAAATTTATCTCCTTTTGGAGATACAGCGGCTCCTGTGACAAAGCTTGATCTCGGCTTCAATTTTGCTTTTTTACGGTTCCTTTTAAATTGGAATGTGTTCAAGTGGCCAATTTTTTTTACTTTCTTTTCTTTTGGGTCAAGCTCAAAGATAAAAGATTTCCCTTTATTTTGTGGGTACTTTTCCCAAGTTAACCTGTGACTTTTTGTAAAGAGGTAGAACTTAGAAGCAAATTTGTGAAAGATAAGGGCCTCAGAGTTATGAGGCTCTTTTAAGTCGAAGGTATGTTTTTTCCAGTTTTTTAATTTAACATGACCTTTTTTTTGGGCCTCTTTTGAAAAAGGATTTGGTTCTGGTACTTCATATATCGTGAGATCAGTTCTATTAAGTTCGTTATTTCCTATGTCACCGATATAAAGGCAATCGCCTTCACTTTTTAGGCATGGCCCAAACGACATGTCCTCGTAATCTCTATTTGTCGCCCCGTCGAGTTTGAACCTCCCTAGCCTTTGACCATTTAAGTGAAAAGCAATAAATCTTGCTCCATCTCCGGCATCATTATGACCCCAAAAAACTCTTGGATAGGTTCTTGAAAGTGCCAGGCCTGAGACCTCTTTCATTGATTTTCTGCTGATTTTTGCCACAATTTCCGTATGCTTGCAATCGCTTGCCAAAAGGTTTGGGGCGGTAAATAAGAAGAGGTTAAGTGATAAGATACATCTTTTAAAAAGCATCATTTATTTTTTTTCCCTTTTCTTAAAAATAAATGAGGGCATCTTTTTTATATAGCGTCCGAGGTTTAACTCTTTTTCTCCTAATTTACTTTCATCTTCATCACTTTCTTTTGGTGTTTTGACCCTGCCTAAAACTTTACAGAAAACGTCTAAAGAGTCTTTCTCTTTTTCCAAATCAACATTCTCTCCTTCTGCTTCAATTTCATAAGTTGTTTCCAAATCCTTTTCAGGTCCTTGTTCTATGGTTTTTCCGAGAATAAATTTAAGCTTCTTACCACTTTTTAAAGGGACCCTTCTTTTAAGTCTAACTTTTTTGTTGGTATGAGATGGGATGAAAATAACACTGCCTTCATTTTGAATGCTTGAGAATAGTTCATGCTTTCCTTCAAACTCAAGTGATCTGATCTGGAGGTCAAAGTCCAAGGCAAGATAAAGGGGGATTATTTGATTTGATTGAAGGTATTTGAACATTTCAAAGGCTTTGAATAGGAGGAGCCTTATAAGTTCTGTGTTTTGTGACTCGAAGACCTTATTTTTTTTCCAAGTAAATGTTTTGTTACCACATTGGAAATATTTCTTTTCAAAAATTTTAGTAACCTGGATAACGGTCTTTTTTTTGGAGTTTTTGAGTCTGAATTTAAAACCCTTTTTTTCAAATAAAAAATCCTTTCCATTAAAAGCTTCAACGTAGAGGTCAAACCGCTCATCGAAGGCCGGAGGAAAAAAAGACTTTAATTCCTCAAACTGCTTTTTTTCCAGAGAAAACCTAAGCTCACTTCTTGTGTCTAAGCTAGAAGTGAGAAAGAGAGTACAGAAAATGAGTATGGTGAAAACCCACCTTTTACAATGAAATAACATAGACAACTTGTCGGAAAAGAGGGGTAATAGCTTGATAAAATTGGCCTTAGAAACTTAATTTTTAGGGCCTGGCAAATAAAAATTATTGGGTCAGAAAAACACAAGCTAATGGTAGAGCGAAGAAAACAATACCTACATAGAGAAAACCAATATATTTTCTTTCAGCTGCATGATGAGCAAGTTTCTCTGAAAGGTAAATTGGGACTCTTCTCATTTTTTGACTTGGGAACCATATGAGGGTTCCAAGCATGTTAAAGATAAAGTGAACAAGAGCAATGGAAAGTCCGGCAACGTTACCTGTTAATGAGGCAAGGAGGGCCGTTGTTGTTGTACCAATATTTGCTCCTATCGTGACAGGCACTATAGAGCCCAAGGAGAGGAGTCCTGCTCCTGCCATAGGAACTAAAAGGCTTGTTGTAATAGAGCTTGATTGAACACTTATCGTAAGAAGTGTTCCAAATAAAATGGCCGTGTAAGGGTTTTTGGCCAGAAGTTTTTCAATGATTTGACCCTTATTATTTTCAACGACTTTCTTCATAACTTTAACAATCATGGTGAGAGCGAAGATTGTGAAGATAGCTCCCAAAATGATAAGAGTTGATCCCGCAGCATTACCTGTGAGCCCCAGAGTCTCGGTGACAAACACTTTAGAAGATTTTGCAAAAGGCTTAATGGCAGCTTTTAAGGGTGAGGAAAACTTATAGCCCGAAACATTTCCATAAAGAGATGTGGCCCAACTACTTGCTAGCTTACCTATAAATCCAGTCATCAGTTCTATAGGGAGAATAACAAGAACTGAAAGGATATTAAAAAAATCGTGTATTGTTGCAGCCGAAAACGATTTCTTAAAAGACTGTGGGTCTTTAAGATAGGCCAGTGAAACGATTGTATTGGTGACAGATGTTCCCAAGTTGGCCCCCATTATCATAGGTATTGCCCCTGGTATTGTAAGGGCCCCTCCAGAAACGAGTCCAACTATGATTGACGTTGTTGTTGATGAGCTTTGGAGGAGGGATGTTGCGAGGATCCCAGATAGAAGCGACATTATTGGGTTGTCTGTAAAGTTAAAAAGGGTTTTGGCAAATCCACCACCCATGAACTTAATTCCTGAAGTGAGGATTTTAATACCAACTAGGAAAATAAAAAGAAGGAAAATGACTGATAAAACCCTAAATATCAGATCGAGGGTTTGATTTGCTCCCTGCTCTGTTTGGTTTGACTCAATAGGATTGGTTGTGTCCAATTCATTTCTCCAAGTAAAGTTTATTAAACTTTTGAAATCGCTGCCTTTTTATAGTGTAAAAGGGCAGATTTATAAAGGTTTAAACCTTTAAATTGTAAAAAAAACAAAAAATAAAAACAAAAAATATTGATTTCTACTATGAGGGCCCTCATATAACCTACAAATAAAATTTATTTATTTCTGTGTTTATTTAACTAGAGAAGAATTATTAAGATTGATTGTTAGGAGGACGAAAGGAGGGGAAGGAATTGAGCTCTTTGGAATTGAATATGATGAGCAAAAAAGTAAAAAGGTCGAGGCGCCCTAGTGTTGGAAAACAGCCTGGTGCAAGAAAGAAGACCAATCGAAAAATAGACACGAACCCTGAGCATTACATAAGTCGTGATATTTCATGGCTTCATTTCAATGAAAGAGTTCTTCATGAAGCGATAGACAAAAGAACACCCTTACTTGAGAGGTTGAGGTTTTGTGATATTTTTACGAGTAATATGGATGAGTTTTTTATTCAAAGAATAGGGACATTAAAAAATCAAATTGATACAGGTTTTAAAGTAAACACCCTTGATGGGGTGGCCCCTATGGAGCAATATCAGAGAATTCGGAAAATCATTCTAAAGCAAAATAAACTTCTTAAGGATTGTTTGGAAAACTCCATTATTCCAGACCTTCTTAAAGAGGGTGTAACTTTTCTTAAGTGGAAGGATTTAGAAGACTCTGAAAAAGAGAGTGTGTCACAACACTTCAGGTTAAGCATTCTTCCAATTCTTACACCACTTGCTGTTGATTATGGTCATCCATTCCCTTTTATTTCAAACTTATCCAAGTCCCTTGGGATTAGTCTTTTAAAGCCTAATAGTGGGGAAAAGATTTTTTCCAGGGTCAAAATTCCTGATGAAATATCCCAATGGGAAATTGTGAGAGATGATAACCATGGAATTTCTTTTATTAACCTAGAGGAAATTTTAGTCAATAACCTCCATTTTCTTTTTCCAGGGACTGAAATTGTTGACAAGATGATCTTTAGAGTCACACGGAATATTGACCTCGAGGAGGAGGATGAGTATGCGGAGGATTTAAAAGAAGTTATTGAGGAGGGGTTAAGAGAAAAAAAGTTTTCACCAGTTATACGTCTTGAAATTGAAGATAATAGTGAGAATTGGATAAGCCATTATATTTCAAGTGAATTGGAGCTTGCTGAAGAAGACATTTATGGAATGGGATCTCTCGCCAATTATACTTCTTTTGGAGAAATCATTAAAATAAATAAACCAAAATTAAAATATAAAAATTGGACTCCTAGAGTTCATTCTGATTTTATGGATGAAAAGGCCAATATTTTTAATAAAATCAAAGCCAAAGACATTTTTGTCCACCACCCTTATGAAAGTTTTAATCACTCTGTTGAAAGGTTTATAGAAACTGCTGCCTATGACCCTAAGGTTTACGCAATTAAAATTACCCTTTATAGAACGACGATCAATTCAAAAATTATTGATTCCCTTGTTTACGCAGCTCAAAATGGTAAGCAGGTCGCTTGCCTGGTTGAATTGAAGGCCCGGTTTGAAGAGGAGAAAAATATACGCCTTTCGGAAAAACTCGAAAATGAAGGTGTCCATGTTATTGGTGGTATGGTGGGACTTAAAACTCATACTAAAATGTGCATGGTTGTAAGGCAGGATTCGGATAAGGTTACAACTTATGTCCACCTGGGGACGGGAAATTATAACCCTGTTACTTCCAAACTTTACAGTGATATCAGCTTTTTTACTTGCCGAGAAAATGTGGCAGATGAAATCGTTCAGGCCTTTAATTATTTAACAGGCCTTTCTTTAAAAAAGGATTATAAAACTCTGCTTATTGCTCCTCTCACAATGAAGAAGAGGTTTTGTGAGCTCATTTATGATGAAATCAAGTATAAAAAGCAAGGAAAAGAAGGTTTAATTATTGCTAAGATGAACGCACTTGAAGATACGGACATAATAGAGGCTTTGTATATGGCCTCTATGAATGGAGTCAAGGTTAAGCTCATCGTAAGAGGTTTTTGTTGTCTTAGGCCAGGGGTTTCCGGTTTAAGCGACAATATTGAAGTTATTTCTGTTATTGGCCGGTTCTTGGAGCACTCCAGAATTTTTTATTTTAGTGGGGGGCAAAAGGATTACCTTAAAGGAAAGTTTTTTATAGGCTCCCCGGATTGGATGCATAGAAATCAAAACCTTAGAGTTGAGGTTGCGACACCTCTTTTTACAGATGAGTCTAAAAAGGAAGCCTGGAACATTCTGACAGTAAATCTAAATGATAAAAGATCGACTTGGAAAATGGTCTCTGATGGCACCTATACCCAAAATAAACCTGAGAATGGCCGTGAAGAAAAGGGGACCCATCTTCAATTAATGAAATCCTCTGAAGAAAAGAGCTTTAGTTAGCTCAGGAACTTAAGATTGAATTATCCCTACGAAAGACTTTTTGGAGCTAAAATAGAGATGGTAAGTTTGTCATAAAATGTTATTTATTTTGGGGTGGATCCATCGTATGGGAAATGAATTAGGCGATTTATTTTATTCTCAAAGAATGAAAATGGTTGAGGAACAAATCCTAAAGAGGGGTGTATTTTCATCAAAAGTTGCCAAGGCTTTTTTAAATGTTGCCCGTCATCGCTTTGTACCAGCAGATTTAAACAAAATGGCCTATGACGATTCGCCTCTTCCTATTGGTTTGGATCAAACTATTTCTCAACCTTATATTGTTGCTTTTATGACTGAAGTTCTTAAGATTAAAAAAAATCATAGGGTCCTTGAGATTGGCACAGGTTCTGGTTATCAAACGGCCATCTTAAATCAACTTAGCAATTTTATTTATTCTGTAGAGATAAGAGAGGAATTTTCTCGTAAAGCGCAGGCCATTTTTGCTGAAATGGCCATAAAAGGAGTCCATTTTAAAGTCGGTGATGGAAGTTTTGGTTGGAAGGAGGAGTCTCCTTTTGATCGAATTATCGTAACGGCTGCCCCTAAAAAAATACCTGATGCTCTTTTGGCCCAGTTAGCGCCTTCAGGAAAGATGATTATTCCTTTAGGTGGTAACTTTCAAAACCTTTTTCTTATTGAAAAAAATAGTAAGGGTGAGGTCACTCAAAAACTTCTTTTGCCCGTTGTTTTTGTTCCTATGCTCCAAGGCCAAATTCAAAAAAGGTGAGGAAAGACTTTTTTCTCTTTTATGATGACTCCATCCATTGAATGCACTTTTCTAATTCTTTTTTCATTTTTTCTTGGGTGGTTCCAAAAGGAGCGCCATGCCCTGGTAGAATATAAGAAAATGAGAAGTCTAGAAGCTTTTTCATACTTTCTATCTGAATGTTAAAATCATACCAACAGGCCCTTTTAAAAGCGATAAGCTGTTTAAGCTTTAATGAGTAGGCAAGGTGGTCTCCAGTGAAAAGGTATTTATTTTTATAGAGAAGAACACAAGACCCACGTGTGTGGCCTGGAACAGGGATAATGACTGTTTCAGAGTCTAACTGATAAGGCTCAAAGCCTTTCAGTATAATTTCGTAGGATTTAAGAGGGTCCTTTGTTGCATCGTCTTGATGAATAATGCGTTTGGTTTTTCCTAGAGGTGAAAAGGCTTTAAAATAGCGGTCAGTATCTGCAATATCATCTCTATGAGTAAGGAATTGGTATAGGGCACCTCCTCTGTCGTAAAGCTTTTTGGCCATTTTGGAAAAGAAGCGAGGGGAGTCTACAAGGATGTTTTTAGGACCTTCAGGCCCTTTTCTCTCAATAAAGTAGCTTGTTGCTCCAAATGAATTTTCAGCATGAAAACCTGTTAAATAGATAAAGTCTTTAGGGTCGCCTATGGGAAATGGAAAAGAGGCTTCGACTTCTTTATCCAAAGGACTTTTATCCTTATGTCCAATAGAGAAAGTCGGGCAACTGTAGAGAGCTCTTAGAGCTGAGGTCGCTTCATTTAAGGAACTGGGCTGCTGGAAGACGGCAGATTGACCATCTTTATTGACAAAAGTGTCTGGTGCCATCCAGTAACATGTGCCGCAATCAATACAGCTAGAGTCGACAAAAAATGCACCCTCTTTATTTTGTTCCCTTGTCTTTTTTAAGTCCGCCATATGAACCTCACTCTTTTATTTTACCTCATACTAGAAATGACCCTCTTTTTGAAGTTAGAATTGGGTGATAATTTAGTCATAGGGAGGTCATTATGGACACAAGTTTGAGGGAGGTATCATGCCTATTATAGAAAAAAGCCTCTACAAACCTCATCCTTTTTTAAAAAACCCTCATGCTCAGACTATTTTTCCAGCCATATTTAGGCAGGTAAAAGATGTGCATTATAGGAGAGAGACATTAAGGACTCCTGATAAGGATATTCTTGAACTGGATTGGTCTAGGGTAGGTGCTACAAAGTTGGCCATTATCTCTCATGGACTTGAGGGAAGCTCACAGCAGCCATATGCAAAGGGAATGGTAAGGACTTTGAATCAGGAAGGGTGGGATGCCTTGGCCTGGAATTTTAGAGGTTGTGGGGGAAGACCATCTAAGTTTATTAATTCATATCATTCGGGAAAGACAGACGATTTGGATTATATTCTTCAGCATACCAGGTCAGATAAGTTCTATTACGAACAAGTCGTCCTGATTGGGTTTAGTGTTGGGGGCAATATTACCCTAAAATACTTGGGGGAGCGGGGTCAAAATATTGATTCAAGACTCACACATTCTGTCAGTTTTTCTGTTCCCCTCCATTTGGAGTCAACCTCAGATCAATTGGCGAAGAGGGAAAACCGACTTTATATGGAGTGGTTTCTCTGGTCTTTGAGGAGGAAAATTAAGGGAAAAGAAAGCGAGATGAGGCTTTTTGGTTTAGACACCGATAACCTTCATCGAATATCGACTTTTTATGAATTTGATAACAGATTCACAGCGCCTTTAAACGGTTTTAAAGATGCTATGGATTATTGGAAGAAATCCAGTTCACTTCATTATCTTTCAGGTATAAAGATTCCCTCTCTTGTTGTGAATGCTTTGGATGACCCATTTTTGACCGATCTGTGCTTCCCCTATCAGGAGTCAAAAGAACACCCTTTTTTATTTTTGGAAACTCCTGATCGAGGAGGTCATGTAGGGTTCTTTTCTTCCCAGTCTTCTTATTGGGCGGAAGAGAGGGCCGTTAAGTTTATACTATGGGGAGAGTGAGAGCCCCTGGAAGGGCCTTTCACCAAGTCCCCTTTTTTTGCTAGACCTTAAATCCTTCATGGCCAGTTCCAAAGCATCAACAACGATAGGGGCACCTTTAAAAATTGTTGTAAAGTGCCCACCAGGAATCCATATCTGATCAACATCTTTCCACAAAAGCTTTAATTTTTTTGCATTAATTGGTGGAATATAGGCATCTTCCTGCGCATTAATAAGGAGTGATGTGCTCAGTGATGGAGGAGGTGGGAGTGTCTCGAGGTTTCCAATAAAATCCAAAATTTTATAGAGTTTCTTCTGAGCGAAGGTCTTTGATTGGCCCCCTATAAGAGCATTCCACTGGCAGCTTTGTTGGCAGTGCCCATAAACGAGAGTGTCTGCAATGGTATTTCCAGTAAGAGCAGCAACAAGGGCCAGAGGGAATGGCAGGCTTGCAGCAATACCGCTAGAAAAAAAACCTCCCATGCTGAATCCTGAAATTCCTAGGTTATAAAAACCATTTTTAAAAAAAGAATAGAGTATGCTCCTTCCTTCTTGATAGGACATATAGAGCATTAAGGCAAAATCACTGACGAACCCTATATTTGTTTCTACTTGAGAATCAGGTTTTCTTCTCCCGTAAAAGGGGATTTCAAGCATGACAGAGGCGATTCCTTTCTGCGCCAGAGGAATTGCAATTTTCTTTTTTCTATAAGTGAAGGTATCGTCTCCCGAAGCTGGCATAAGAAGGACAAGGGGCGGTTTACTTCCTTTTTGAAAGAGGTCAACGCCTTGAGGAAGGATAAATTCGAGAAAACCTTGCTCTGAGTTTTTTGGAAGAGGAAATTCAATGAAAGGGTTTTTAAAAGTTGCTTCTAATGAGGTAAATTTTTTTTCCTCAACTCTTTTTGTGAAATGAATATTGAGAGGCCTGGGTTTTTCGGTTAAATTTTTTAGGTTAAGAAGCTTTTTCGTTAGTTTTTCATCTCCCCATCCTTTGGAAAAGAGAGAATCTTTACTTTTTAGCCTTAAATACAAGTGATCTAACCAGTGGCCATCACCATCAAAATTTCGGTCGAGATCTTCCATGATCTGGAACCTCCAAGTTGAGAGGTCGAACCCCTAGCCTAACATCATTTGAATTATCTTTTTTAGGGTGGAAAAAGGTTTTCACTAAAATAAGGTAAAACAGTTGACCAATATGGACCTTCTTTATTCCATTTCTGGATCTGGATAGGCCTTTTGCACCAAAAGTTTACTAGAATCATTGGGCGTGCACTAGGTTTGAACCACTAACACATTGCTTGAACACCTTATAATAATTGTGGAAGGGCAAGACTCTTTCGGTTATGAGGAGGTGATTAGGTTATGAGATTGGATGGTTATAGTGTTCGAGATGTTGTTATTTTTTACGATCTGAATGAATCCCAAGAGGATGTTAAATGCATGGAGTTTAGAATTTCTACCTATGATGAACTAGATGATATGGTGAAGCATTTAAAGGTTTGGAATAATGACTTTCGTTATTTAGGGCACCTTTTTTTGAAATAACTTAGGTTGGAATATTTTATGAAAGAAAAAATAGAAAGTCTTTTTAAGGAAAGAAATATTTCAGGGACCGGACATGGTTATATTCAAGTAGATGGAAGCGAAGGAAAGGTTAAATATTGGTTAGATAGTGGAATGGAGTATGATTTTTCCTTTCTTCCATCTAAAGAGGAAGCTGGCTTATTCATGTTTGTCGTTAGAAATGGTAAGTTTTCCCTGATCTGAACTTTATATTTTGTCATTCTTAATTGACCGCATTTCTTTTATTCAGTTTCTAGACAGGGGCTTTCTTCTCCTGTAGTCCTAAAAGATGTTTTTATAAGGATATTCCCGTAGAATAGTGTTTGGGAAGAAAAGATGTAAGGAGGTTCCTTGTGGCATCTGGCCATGTCTATCAGAGTGGTTTTGGGAATACATTTCAAACAGAGGCCCTTGCTGGGGCCCTCCCTAAAGGCAAAAATAGCCCCCAGAGAGTTGCGTTAGGCCTTTATGCTGAACAGCTAAGCGGTTCGGCTTTTACCGCCCCTCGGAAAGAAAACTTTTCGACTTGGTTTTATCGAATCAAGCCCTCTGTATCTCATGGGTCTTATAGTCCGTGGAAGGGTCACCACCCTGTTGTCCACGGACCTCTAAACCGAAGACCAACACCTGAGCAAATGAGGTGGAGCCCGAGGCCTTTTCCTGATAAACCGACAGACTTTGTAGAGGGTCTTATGAGTGTGGCGGCCCATGGTGATGGTATGGGGCAAACAGGAGCTGCAGTTCACCTTTTTCATTGCAACCGCCCTATGGCCAGCAGAAGCTTTGTTAACGCCGATGGGGAGATGCTTATTCTTCCTCAGGAAGGTAGCCTATTTGTCAAAACTGAATGTGGACTTTTAGAAGGAAATCCTGGTGATGTCTTCTTGATCCCTCGGGGAATGAAGTTCCAAGTTCATCCAAAGACAGAGAAGGCAAGAGGTTATATTTGTGAAAACTACGGTGCTCCATTCGAGTTGCCAGACCTAGGACCCATTGGTTCAAATGGCCTTGCTTCGGCAAGAGACTTCTTGGCCCCTGTTGCCTATTTTGAAGATTTAGAGGAAGAGCATGAGTTGATTACCAAGTTTTCAGGAAGTTTTTGGAAATGTTCCCTTGACCATTCTCCCTACGATGTGGTGGCCTGGCATGGTAATTATGCACCTTTTAAATACGACCTCTCACTTTTTAATACCATAGGAACTGTCAGCTTTGACCACCCAGACCCTTCTATATTTACTGTTTTGACATCAAGGTCTTCTATCCATGGAGTGGCCAATGTCGACTTTGTTATTTTTCCCCCTAGGTGGATGGTAGGGGAGGATACTTTTAGGCCGCCCTATTACCATAGAAATATTATGAGTGAGTATATGGGGCTTATTCACGGTATCTATGACGCCAAAGAAGAGGGCTTTTTACCGGGCGGAGGCAGCCTTCATAATTGTATGAGTGCTCATGGGCCTGATGCAGAGACTTTTAAAAAGGCCAGTGAGGCAGACTTAAAACCTGAAAAAATAGAGAACACACTTGCCTTTATGTTTGAATCAAGAAGTCCTTGGATCCTAACAGAAGAAGCTGAAAAAGCTCCTTTCAGGCAACATAACTATCTGGATTGTTGGCAGAATTTACCGAAAGGTTTTAAAGGTCCTCAATCTTAAATTGGATGTGATCAGAAATAATTAATGGCCTATCTTGTTGATCATTAAAGGCCATTTTTCCTTCTAAAGGGTTTTTTAAAAAGAACTCTCTCACTGTTTGGTCTAAAAGATTGTGCCCTGATGACTGGGTCATTTTATAATGAGAGGTTTCTCCTTTTGGGGAAAGAGTGAGGGTGTAGTGTACTTCTCCTTCCATATTCTTCAAAATGGCAGCGTAAGGATAAGGGATTTTTCCTTTAATAAAACCTTTCAGCTTTGAAACAATAGAAGGCCTAAAACTAGTCAAATTTTTTATTTCTTTTTTATCCTCAGATCTCTTTTCCATTTGAGGTTTTTTCTTTTTTTCCGGTTTTTTTAACTCCGTGACTTTTTTCTTTTTAAACTCAAGTTTTTTGGTTTTATTCAAAAGCTTTTTTTCATGAGAGGGCTTTTTTGCTTTTGCAGATTGCAACACCTCTTTAAAGTTCAACTTCATTTTAAACGGTTTATTTTCCAAATGGTTAGAAAGAGGAGGCTGCTTTTTAGCACCGGAAAAGAATGTTATGGATCCGAGAATGGTTGCATGAAGAAGGAGGCTTAAAAAAAAAGGTTTAAGGAGTTTCATCGATTCCCTCATTAAAAAAGCATGGAGGCTTTTAAAAAATAATGACGGCCTTTCGTTTGATAGCCTTCTTTAAGAGTATAATCTTCATTAAAAAGGTTATTAATTTTAAAAAGAAGAGTCGTTCGCTCGTTAAGTTTGTGCCCTAAGGAGGTGTCAATGAGAGAGAAGTTTTGAGTTTTAGTGGCCGTTTTGTAGTGCCTGAATGTCTTTATGTTATTTACCCAAAACCATTTTTGGGTTTTTAAGTCAGTTGTCAGTCCTAAATGAGATCTGGAAATACCTTGAATATCTTGGGTTTCTCCTTTAGCATTTATTCCTCTTGTTATATTTAAAAAGCCCTTTACTCTTAAGAATGGGTTTACCTTTTTTTGAAAAAACCATTCAGTACCAAAAAGGTCTCTTTGATCTGCTTCCATTTTATAAAGGCGGGTTTCATCTTCCCAACCAATTGTTTCCCGGTATCTTGTATAAAAGAGGTCGGCTCCGTAGAGAGAGCTAGGTGTATATTTTTCAAGGCCAAAGGTGAATTGGTCAATTTTTTCTGAACTTAATGGTTCTTTTTGAGCATAGATCTGATTGAGTGAAGGTGGGGTATAGGTCCTACTTCCCTTTAGTTTTAAACTCCAATCTTCTTTTAAGATATAGGTAAGTTTTAAAAAAGGTGAAAGGTGACCTATAAATTGAGGAGAGTTTTCATACCTCCCTCCCATGTCTAAGGACACTTTGTTTTTGGTCCACTTGTGCTGATAAAAAAGGTGGTTCATTGAAAGGGAAAGCCCTTTGTTGGTGTAAGCCGCTTTTTTTGTTCCAAAACCAAAGACTCCATTATGGGCCTTACTTAGATAGAGCTTGGCCTCCCCCTTAAAGTTGGTATTTGATCCCTCAAAATTCTTATAACCAGGCCAACCTTCGGGGTAAGACCTTTTGAAGTTTGTTTGGTCCGCTGAAAGAGTAAGGTCCATGAGGTTTAAAAAGAGCTCTCTTTCACCTTTAAGAGAGATTATTTGCGTTTGACTAAAGCTCTTGTAATCTTTTTCAGGTTCAAATATTTGATCATAACGTTCTTTTATTTCATCGTGCCTTATCTTTAATTCCAGTTTCCATTTTTTTATATCAGAGGAAAATCTTAAAGCTCCATTTTTCTTCATGGTACCATCTTGATCTTCGTTGTTATTTTTCATGGAGCTTATATTATTGCTTTTCTGGAAACCTGCTTGAAGGCCAAAAGAAGGTTTGTTGAGGCCCAGAGATATTTTTGAACTTCCATAAGAACCAGAGCCAATTTGAAAAATATTTTTGTTTTTAATTGTTTTTATTTTTATGACAGCAGCGACGGCATTCGCTCCTTGGGAGACAGAGTTGTGTCCTTTTTCAACGATAACGCTTTCAATTTGATCAAGAGGTATTTGAGAAAACAGCGCTTGACCTCCAGGTGCTGTTGGGTCGTTGAGAGAAACGCCATCTATCAAAATAAGGATATGACGACTTTCTTTAAAACCTCTGAAGCGGGTTTCAACAAAACCGCCACTTGAGG
This sequence comes from Halobacteriovoraceae bacterium, assembly GCA_002715375.1. Lineage (GTDB taxonomy): Bacteria > Bdellovibrionota > Bacteriovoracia > Bacteriovoracales > Bacteriovoracaceae > UBA7317. The sequence goes on along the minus strand of PAZA01000087.1, from coordinate 19,958 downwards.
TATAGTGAAATCCTGGAATGGTATTAAGGAGGTCTGAGATATTTTCAAGGTTGAGTCGTTCAAGAAAGTCTCTGTTGTAGGTTACCGTTTCAACGCTTGTTTTTGAAAAAGGGTTTTGAATTTTTTTTGCTTTGACAAGAACTTGTGATTGCCCATTTGTATAGGTTAAAAAAAAGGCCATGGACAGAATTGTACTTTGAAGTAAAATCCTAAGTTTTTTTAATTTCATTAAAGAACGACCCCTGGCTTTTGGAGAAATAAAAGCTTCTTCTAAGTGAGCTTATGGCCAATTTTTCCATTAAAAGAAAGAAGAACTTTGAAAGAGTGCCTTTTTAGGTTTTTTTTACATTGTGACTCTATGCGTAGATAGTTTTTTGCTTAGAATCTTTAGAGAAGCCAAGTTTTAAAGTAAAGTCATACGTTATTTTTAATCTTTCAAATAAAAGGATGACTTTTATGAAAAAAACTTTTTTAGCACTTGTTCTCTTTTTAAGTGCTCTCTCTGGTTTATGTTCTAGTCCAAATGACTGGGCCTTTAAATGCCACAGTGAGGACTCTTTGTGGGTTGTGGAAAAAGAGAGAGGAAAAGGATTGTTCAGTTTTTGGTATAAGGATAATCTTGTCGCTTACAGGCACCTCGTTTGGGTAGAAGATCAGCTCTTTACTAACGGCTATGACCTTGACTTTAGGGTGGGCCTTGAACAAGGAGAGCGAAAAGGAAGCTTATACGGTCGCTTGATGGGTCAAAACTGGACTTTAAAGGACCTCACCTGCAAAGAAACGAGTTCCAATCCTTAGAAGTTGGTCGTTAATCAACTTCATAAAGCACCTCTTTTTTGTCTTTAAGCCATTTATCGAAAAGCTTTTTGAATTTATTCTCTATCTGTGTTCTTTTGAGTTTTAATGTTGGTGTGAGGAGTCCGTTTTCGTCGTTCCATTCATCTTTCATAATGATAACTTTTTCAATTTGCTCGTGATTTTGAAGGTTTTGATTGATAGACTCCTTAAGGGCAAAGAGCTCCTTTTTGATACTTTCAGTTGGTAATCTGTGTTCTATTTCTTCAAGGACAACCAGAGCAATAGGGCCTGAAAGACCATTTCCTACGACGCAGACTTGTTTGATAAGAGGTGATTTTAGAAAGGGCGTTTCAATGTTTTTTGGGGAAATAAATTTACCTTTTGTTGTTTTAAAAATGTCTTTTTTCCTTCCAATAATTTTTAGCCGCCCTTCTTCATCAGTTTCCCCAAGATCACCCGTTTTGAAAAAGCTTCCTTGAAGATCATTAAGAGTTCTTTCGGGGTCTTTAAAGTAACCTTTAAAATTGCATGGGCTTTTGACCAGAATTTCTCCATCAGAGGCAAGCTGGACTTCTACATGGGGATAAGGTTTTCCAACGGTGCCGAAGTATTCAGGGGCTTCCAGGTTACCATGGGAATAGGTAAGGTTTTCTGTCATACCGTAGCACTCTATGATAGAGATGCCTAAATTTTGGTACCACTCAAGAAGTTCTTTATTAATTGGAGCTGCACCAGTGATTGCAAACTGGACCCTTGAAAAACCAATTTTCTTTTTGAGTCTTTTCTTAATAAAGTCGCTCAATAGGGGAATTTTAAGGAGAAAAGAAAGTCTGTTTTGGGGCAATTTTTGTAAAATTTTTGTTTGTATACTTTCCCATATGAAAGGAACTGCCAAAAAAATGGTAGGCTGAACCTTCCTGAGGTTTTCTGGAAAGGTTGCTTTATTTTCTAAAAATGAAATGGAGGCATTTATGTATAAGGAGCCGACTTCGATAAGCGCCCTTTCTGCTACGTGAGCAAGAGGAAGGTAAGAAAAAAAATGCTGTTCCCCTTCAAGGTTTATGATCTCTAAAACATTCTTAGCAGCATAAGAAAATGAATCGAATGTATGCATGACTCCTTTGGGTTGGCCTGTCGTACCTGAGGTATAGATGATGGTTGCAATTTCGGAGCCTTCCCTTTTTATGTTTTGATTAAAAGGTCTGTATTCAGAACAGATTTTCTCCCATGAAAGGTCCATTTTATCTTGATGAGGGGGAAGAAATACTTTCTTAAGGTCTTTTGGAAAGACGGCTTTCATTTTTTCCCAATCTTTACCTTTCTCTATAAAAATCATCTGAACTTCTGAGTGTTCAAGGAGTATCTCTAGAGTAGTAGGGGAGATGTTTGGAAAAATAGGAACTGAAATATGTCCACTAAGCCAGATAGCAAGGTCTGCCATTACCCAATAGGCTGAGTTTTTGGAGCAAATTGCAATATTGCTTCTTGAGGGGAGGTCTTGAACCATTAGAAAGCTGGCCATTGACCTTACCTGCTTCGAAACTTCAATCCACATGAGGTCTTTCCATCTTCCTCTATGAGGTTGCCTCAGATAAGTTTTGTAAGGTGTTTCTTTTTCCCAGTGGTAAAATTGTTCTAAGGGAAGCTTAAATTCCATTTTGGCTCCACTTTAAATTTAATTTAAAAGTTTTAAATCCTTATGAGACTAAGAGTATGGTATAAATAAGTAAAGGATTGATTGAAATGAATGATGGTAACTTATCGAGAAAAAAATTTCTTTTTATCTTTAGTATTTTCTTTGGTTTTTTCCTACTAAACAAAGTTTTTCATTTCCCAAAATTAAAAAATGAGTTGATGTATGCTCCTCCTGAAAAAGTTATTCTGGGCAAGGGGTGGAAAAGCGAAAACGAGCTCGTCAATAAAGCGTTTAAAGCAGCCCATAGCGATTTTCACAACTCGGATCAGGTAACAACTATTTTAGGGCCAAAAGTTGGGTTGGATTGGATCTCTGAGAAAGATAAGTTTATTGTAGAAGGGCCCACTGTAGACCGTAATGGAAATTTATACTTTAGCCCCCTTTGGTCTCCTGAAGAAGCCATTTTAGTCTCTTTGGAGCCGAAAAAAGGAAAGCGTAGGTGGTCCCTTCCTGGTTATGGTTATGGCGCTGGCGCACCGCTTGTTTTAACCGACCCTAAAAGTTCAGAAGAAATAATATACGTTTCTGTCTACCATAAAGCTTATGCTTTATCGACAGAAGGGAAAGTTTTGTGGGAGGTAGCGACAGGCCTTAAGGAACCAAAAAGGGGGAGTCTGCATCGAGACTATCACTGTTTTGGACTGAATTACCTAAAAAAGTACGATATTTTAGTGGGACTTATGGGGAATGGCCACGTTGTTGTCCTTGATAGATCGACAGGTAAAAACCTGCTCGAAAAACCTTTTGTTTTACCAGGTTCTCCATCAGCACCTTCAGCTTTTAAGAAAAAGGGACCACCTAAGTGGATAAAAGATAAGGCAGATAAGGTTCTTTACCCTTTGGCCCATGGAAGAAGTACAAATAAACCCTTTAGCGACCTCGTCGATGTCTTATTGGGAGGCGGGACAAAAGTTGCCAACTACTTCTCTATTGATCAAGTTTCAGGTCGTGTATGGGCAGCTGCCACAGCACCTGACGGAGTTGATCATAAAATTGACGACCTCTCGGACTTCGGTGCTCTTTATGGCTTGGATTTGGTAAAAGAGGGGTCCTTTTATAAATTTAATTTGTCATGTGAGTTTTATTTTCCCGGTGGCTCAGGTTCGACACCAGCTCTAAGTGGTGATGGAAAAAGAGTTTATGTTGGGACAGGAAAAAGATCCCTGGCGGCTTTGGACTCTAAACTTTGTAAAAAGGTTTGGGATTTTAAAGTACCCTCTCAAATTATTGCTTCTCCGGCAGTCGACCAATCAACTCAAGAAATTTATATTCCAACTTCTTTTTCCATTATTAAAATCAAAGATCTAGGACCTCGTCCGCAGAAGTTTTGGGTGAGTGAATTTAACAATTTTAAATTAGCTATTTTTCAAAAGTCTTTTCAAATGTTAACTCCTCTCATAACACCAAATGGGATTGTGACTTTTTTTGGTGCTGGTTATAAAAGAAATATTGTACCAATTCCACTTGTTTTAGGAATTGGTCTTTTGGATAAGGAGTCAGGTAAAATACGTTACTATTCTAAAGCTCGAGAAGAATCTGTTGGAATCCTTAGCATGGGACAAAAAGGAGCACTTTACGTAACTCATTCTCCTGTCAGGAGGGCCGTCTCAAGAAGTCTTTTTTCAAATTTTGTTGATCCTCTTGTGGGTGGGATTGCTAAATACAGTGCTAGGCCCTCGAAAATTTATCTTAAAGAGGTTGTTCTGACCATTTTAGCTTATGAAAAAAATATTGGAGCTGGAAAGGTGGGAGCCTTTTGGAGAAAAACTCTTTTAGATGTTTTAGAACAAGGCCAGGAGGTTTTTACTGCATTGGAGCGAGACTCTGTTTTTCCTAAAGACCGTCTTGAGAAAATGAAAAAGCATTTTAAAAATGCTAAGGTTTCTCTGGAAGAAAGTGATACGTTAACTTTCTTCTCCTCAGTTAGAAAATTAAATAAACAAATCAATTAAAGTGCTTTAAAAAAATCTGTTAGATTGTCTTATGTTAAATGGAGAGATTCTTTTTGAAAAATTTGAAAAATTTGAAAAATTTGAAAAGTTACCTAAATACTTTTATCTCTATACTTTCTCTTAATATAATCATTTTTTCTGGCTTTTCTTGCAAAAAGGATAATTCTTCTAAAGACTTTTCAAATAGAAAGGTGACTCAAACAAATATTTTAGAAAAACAGAAAAAACAATTTGTAAAAGGTGTTTATAAGGTAACGGACGGAGTTTATGCCGCTGTTGGATTTGGGTTGGCCAATTCGATATTAGTTTTGGGTCCTACTGGAAAAATTATTATTGATGTAATGGGAGATATGAAGAGAGCGAGAGAAGTTAAAAAGGAATTTGATAAAATATCGTCACTTCCTTTAAAGGCCATTATCTATACTCACAATCATAGTGATCATATTTTTGGTGGAGAGGCTTTCATGGAAGGAAAAGCCGTTCCTGTCTATGCTCATAAGAAAACAAAGCAGGCCATTGATAAAATAATTAGTAAGTTGGAACTATCCATTCGTGTTCGCTCTTATAGAATGTTTGGAAATTATTTAAATAAAGAGCACTTGGGCCACGCTGGTATTGGTCCATTTTTAGAAATTAATGATGACAGCCAACTGGGACTTCTTTATCCGACTCATACTTTTGAAAAGAAATTAGAACTTAATATTGCAGGTCTCGATATTGAACTAACCTATGCTCCAGGTGAGACTGATGATCAAATTTTTATTTATATACCAAGCAAAAAAGCTCTTTTTCCTGGGGACAATTATTATCACTCTTTTCCAAATTTATATACAATAAGGGGGACGGCTTATCGAGATGTTCGTCATTGGTCAAATAGCCTTGACCTTATGATAAAAAAAAATCCACACTTTTTAATACCAAGTCATACGATGCCTCTTAAAGGTGCAAAACTTATAAGAGAAAACCTTTCACATTACAGAGATGCGATCCGTTTTGTCCATGATCAAACAATTCGTGGTATAAATAAGGGCCTTACTCCTAATGAACTGGTGGAGTTTGTTAAGCTTCCTAAAAATTTAAAATCCAAACCCTATTTAGCTGAGGTTTACGGAAAAGTAGAGTGGGCAGTTCGGTCAATTTTTTCTGGACACTTAGGCTGGTTTAATGGTCACTCAAAGTCTTTGTATTCTATACCAAAGGCCAATAGATCACACTACTTTCAGGAACTTTTAGGAGGAAAAGGAAAGCTTTTGAAAGCAGCAGGTAAAGCTTATGATAAAAAAAGATATCTATTTTCCCTGGAGTTAGTGGACCTTTTTTTAAACATTGAACCTCAAAATAAAGATGCGAAAAGGCTTAAGAGGGAAAATCTTATAAAGTTATCCGAAAAGGAGACAAATATAAATGCTCGTCATTACTTTTTAACTCGGGCCCAAGAAATGGGATTAGGTGACCTCCCCTATGGAAGGCCTAAGCTAAGTCAAAAGATGGTTGATTCGCTGGATCTTAAATTGGTTTTTGATATTTTTAGTGTAAATTTTGCATATGAAAAGGCAAAAGGGTTAAAGAAGAGGGTTGGGTTTGAATTTGTAGACCCAAATCAATCCTTCACTCTTTTAGTTGAAAATAGTGTGGCCAAAAGCTCAGGTGGATTAGTTGGTAATTTGGATATCCATATGAAGTGCTCAAGTCGGTTATTTAAGGATTTTATAGTAAAAAGAACTTCAATTTTGAAACTTTTGGCAGTTTGTTCTTTTCCAAAAGGGAACTCTATACAAATGGCCCGTTTTTTATCTTTGTTCCAACCTTCAGAATTCAAAAACTAGAACTTTAAACCCCATTTTTTGGGGGATTTCCTAGTGATGTTATCATTTAAAATAATAGAACAATGATTCAAGTACTCCATCTTAAAACCGATAAATATTAAGAGGTTAAATATTGAAGTTTTGATTAGGTACTTTTATGAGCAGCGATGATGGTTTCTCCATTTCATTGAAAGAAAATTATATAAAAATACATCTTGGCTATTTTATTCCAGATATTAAGATCCCGTTGGCACTTTACTTGCCTTTCAAGGGAAAAGTCATTGAAGTTGTTAAGGCAGGAACACCTGGATCTCTTGACTTTTTTAAGCGAATGAAGAGTAATGGAATTTATTATGTTTATGTAAAAAAAACTGATCAGAGTGTCTGGGATAACTGGAAAAAAGTAAGGCATCCCGAAATAGAAGGCTTTAAAGACTTTTCTGAAGGTCCTGCTAATAAAATAAAGTCAAACATTGCAATTTATAAAGCCAGAGCTTTTGAAAAAGTAAGAATCGTTCCGAGTTTATATAAAGACCCGGAAAGTTATTTAGAAGAAGTCGACAAAAAATATCATAAGGTTTTAAGTGAGAGTCAACTCATTTGGTTTTTCAATGAAACATGGTCTGAATCACACTTTCTTTTTTCGGCCAAACTAAGCCTTTTTTTCTTTCTTTTCCTTGAAGAGGTCAGAAGTGAGCTTATGATCTATGATGAAATGAGTATTCTTACTTTTTCTCTAGTTCATAATCTTGTGAGTCAGGGAATGATTAATGATTTTAAGGGGAAGCCGGAAGATAGTACCATTTACTATGTAGGTAAAAAAGATATCGTATTAGATAATGAAATAAAAAATTTATTTCAATTACATAAACAATTTTCTGAAATGAAAAGAGAAACAAATTTTAAATTTGATCCATCAATGCCTAAAGGTTATCAGGTTTTTTCGTTATTGAGAGATTTTATAGAGATTTTTGATAGAAGCAAGATAGATATTCAAAAAAGACAAGAGGGAAGTTTCCAACTCGTAGGAAGAGAAAAGAGATACGAAGTATCACTAATAGGTCATTTAGAACGTGTGCTAAAGAAGGTAAAATTGCTTCCATGAAAGAACAAACGATAAATTTATATGAGGCCCTAGAGAAATTACCTTTGGAAAAAATTGGGGAGGGGGTACCCTTAAAAGTCTATGACAATTTTAATAATTTAATTTGGGAGAACAAATTAGGAGAAAGTGAAAAGTTAAAAGTTTTTCCTATTACAACAAATAATGGAATACCCTTGGCTTCAATTAGAACGAGAGATAGTCATAAAGGCTTGATAAGAAAAATAATTATTAAAGAAATTTCCCGCTTTGTAAAAGAAGAAACTCAAGAAGCCAGAGAGGACGAGGTCGCTCTTTTTTACTCTGACCTAGAGAATTTGACATTCAATAAGACATATTTAAATACTTCTTTTAAAGATAAAAATGTCGATTCAGACATCACAGATATCCTTCATGCTTTAAGAAAGTATTACCCTTATGAAGGATGTAATATTTATATCTCCAATGAAAGAAATGACCTTGAAGAGTTTGTTGAAATTACAAGTGAAGGCGAGAAAAAGAAAGGAGATTACTGGGAATTTCCTTTGAAAGAGGTTTCCGCAATTTCTTTTAATACTCAAACGATTTACCATTCAATGAATGCCCCTAAGGACCCTTACTTCGCAAGAGAGATCGGTTCAATTAAAAGATGTCCAATTAAAAACTTTATTGTTATCCCTCTTACTATCTTTGAAAGTAAGCAAGGATCATTAACTTTTTATAATGAAGGTTTTTTAAGAGAAAAAGAAAAATTTAAAGCCTCCTGGCATTTTAAAAATTTAATCCATCTTATTTCCTATAAATTATTTTTAAAAAAGAGAGGCGTTGAGGTTCTTAAAAAAAGAAATGAGAAGAAAATTTCTGACCGTTTTACGGGACCAAAAAATACCAATTACCAAAAAATTAAAAAGAATATAAAAAGTATGGTTTATCCTCAGGAAAGATCTATTATAGCAATGTATGGAGGAATTCATAATTTTTTTGAAGGAGGAAAAAATATACAAAAAAAAACCATGAGTTCTCTTTTGCAATTTCATAATAGTAATATTTCGAAGATCGTAAGTTCTTTTGGTGGATTGATTCAGCAATTTAATGGCGAGCACTTTCTGGCTTTTTGGAATCTTTATGAAGATTTGGAAGGATATGATAAATTGGCTTCAAGGGCAGCAATCAATTTAATACATCTGGCACATGATCATATACACCTTCATTTCAAAAGCTATGGATATCAAAATTTTCATTTTTCGCTTGGACTGGTCAAAGAAAAAATAAATGTCGATTGTGTTGAGTTAAAAGGAGAGAAAATTCCTATCATTTACGAAAATACTATTGATACGACCAAGCAAATATTTGAAGAAGCACCAAAATTTACTGCCTATTTTCATGAAAAAATAATTAATGAGCTAGTAAAGAATGATCTACCTCCCATGCGAAAACTTTTTAATGTGAAATTAAAAGGAGATGCTCAGGGGGCCCGAATATTTTCTTTTAAGATATAAAACCTAATAAATAGGAAGTTTGAGGTGGTCGCATATGAGTTTTGAGACTATTAATAAGAGAGAATTTCTCGAAGATCTAAATCTGAGTAACCTCCTTAAAGGTATTCCCCATATAATTTTAAATGATTCGGGTAAAGTCATTTCGAGAGAGTCACCAGATATGGTCAGCTCTATTCCTAAAAAAGAAATCAGAACTTCAAATCCTTCTCAGGGCTTACTTATTGAAATTCAAATTCAAGATGAGTATTTAATTTCATTGGAGAATTTTATTTCTCACTTATGGTCAACTACTTTTGCTTATGACATTAGAAATGCTGAAGCGGAAATAGTTGAAATCCTTGGAAGCGACTTTACAAGGTTTTACAGCGGAAATATATTTAAAGAGAGGACGTCTTTAAGTATCCAGGTTAAAAAAGCTTTTTACCTTTTAAAATCCCATATTCCAGTTCAGGAGTTCGCCCTTTACTTCGTCGATAGAAAAAAAGGTCTTAAAGAATTTGCAAGAATTGGTGGACAGGAGGATATTCATAACGTCCTTCCTTTGGATGGGTCTAGCTTAGAAAGCATAGCTGCCCTTAGTAAAAAGTTTTACTTCGCACCAAATTGCAAAGAGGAATATGTTTTTAAAAGTCAACCAAATATTTATTATACAAACTATCTTTGTATACCACTTTTTCAAGACGGCATTGTTGTTGGTGTTTTAAGTCTAATAGACTACTTGGAAAAAGAGTGGACTGCGAAAAATTATAAAAAAGCAAAACTATTCGCTCAACTTTTGGCTTGGATTAAAATGAGCAAAGAAGGGGATGAAGTTTTTCATGAAGAAATCATCGATGAAAAAATATATTTAAATTATTTATCAAAAAAGATGTCTAAAGAAATTAAAGATGAACCTCCAAAGAAAGTTGAAGTTCACTCTATGGTAGTCAATATTAGAGGCACAAAAGAAATTTTAAAAGGGCTTAATAGATCGATTATAAAAGAGCTTTACAAAGTCTACTACAACGCTGTTTACGAGGTTGCTGAAAGATATGAGGGTATCGTTGATAACTTTTTTGGTGACATGGTTTCAGTTTGTTGGAACCCATTTGGAAAAGGGCCTTTATCCAAAAACCTTGTTATAAATTGTGCTCTTGAGATTCAGAAAGAGTTTTTTGTCAATATTCAACCTTATTTTAAGGGTAAGGGGATCAAAAGAATGGGAATAGGTGTGGGAGTTGATGGGAGTGAGTCTTTTATTGGTAATTTTGGATCTAACCAGGAAGTAAATCATTCTGCATTTGGTTTTTGTAAAAAAAATGCAGAGATGTTAAGTAAGCTTGCGGCCCCTGGTGAAATTCTGTTTCCGGAAAGTTTTTTCTTAGGTGTTGAAAAAGAAGATCAACCAGGAGTTAAAAAGTTCATTTCCGGAGCTTTTTTAGTTGGTAACAGGGCCAAGGAAAAAGTACTGAGTGTTCAGCCCGTTGAATCTCAAGATTATACAAAAATCAAGTCATATTAAATAATAAAGTCCTTCTTTCTATTTTAAGAAAACTATTAAGCCCAGGTTTTTTAACCTTTCGTACTTCGCTCATTTTGTTCTAAACACCTCGCTTTAAACATAAAAATTTATACCAATTCAATTAATTTATTGGTGATTTATAAAACATTTAAAGGCATTCTAATAGTTTAGAAAAACTTATTCTGAGAGGTCTTGTTTGAGTTATTATGATTCTGAAAGTGATTGGTCATGGCTTTTTCATAATGCACTTGACTGGTCGAGTTTATTGCCTCTTTTTTATCCAAATTTTCCTACCGAAGATGGTCTTGAATCTGAAGAAGAAGTTGTTCAGTTTCAAGAAGAGTTATTAAGAACGATTTCTCAATGGAGTTCGACGTCGATAAAAGAAAAAGCGGCTAAACTTGATAAGCTAGGTGCCGGGACTATTGTTGAAGGGAGAACGATCCCGGGAGTTGAACTCGCAGAAATTTATAGAGAAGCCAAAGACTTAGACCTGTTCAGTTTGCCTTTGCCTAGGAAGTATGGGGGAATGGACCTACCGCAATCCCCACACTTTATTGGTCTGACCTTTTTGGCCAGAGCCTGCGTTTCAACTTCTACTCAATTAGCTTTTTTTTCGGCGATTGGAGATATGTTGGCAAGGTTCGGCAGTGAAGATGTAAAGGAAAGGTTAATTCCCAAAATTGCTGCCGGCGAAATAAGTGGGTCCATGTGTTTAACTGAACCAGGCTGTGGTAGTGATGTCGGGGCTTTGAAGACTTCAGCAACCCCAACTGGAAATGGTCTTTATCTTCTTAATGGATCAAAGTGTTTTATAACAAATGGAGGAGGTGGGGTAGGTTTAGTTCTTGCAAGAATTAAAGGAGATCCTGAGGGAACCGAGGGAATTTCGATGTTTTTGGCCGAGCAAGAGTATGAGAAAAAGGAAGGGCCTAACTTTGTTATTACCAAAAATGAAAATAAGATGGGTATGCACGGTTCATTTACAACAGAAGTCGTTTATGAAGATACAGTGGCGACTCTTATAGGAGAGCCACGCATGGGATTTAAGTATATGCTTCATCTTATGAATGGTGCCAGAATAGGGGTGGCCTTTCAGTCTTTAGGTATTCTTGAAGCTTCAATAAAAGATGCACAAAAGTACGCAAAGGAAAGAATTCAATTTGGAAGACCAATCAATGAACTTCCTCTCATGAAAAGGAATTTAAAAGACTTTGATACTGAGCTGAGAGCAATAAGAGCTCTTCTCGTCGATACAGCATCGTTTTTTGACATATATCAACGGTTAGAGTTGAAGAAGTTAGAAACAGGTCATCTTACTAAAGTTGAAAAAAAACTTTTTGATCATGCCAATATGTGGACACGAAAAAGGACTCCTCTTGTTAAGTACTATGCTTGTGAGGCCACAACATACCTTTCTGGAAAGGCCATTCAAGTTTTAGGTGGCTATGGTTATATGGAAGACTACTCTCTTGAAAGGTATCATAGAGATAGTTTTGGGCCTCTTCTTTATGAAGGAACATCGCAAATACAAGCACTAATGGCGTTAAAGGATTTGATGAAGTATATTATAAAGGATCCAGGAGCTTATTTTTCTTATCTTTTTTTTGGAGGGATCATCTCCCCTCTTGAGAAACTTCCTCAACATAAAACAATGGAGGACTTTAGTTCTTTAGGAAGAAAACTAAAAAGGAAGATTACAAAACTGATTTACAGAACATTGAAGCCTAAAGGAATCGACTTTTTTAAGGCTTCTAAGTGGACCAAAGAAGAAAAAATTGAAAGGCTCATGATCCATTCGGAGACAATATGTGAAGGTCTCTCTTACCTTGAGACATTAAGAGTTTTGGCAAAACACGCTTCTATTGATGAAAACCGTACGAACCTCTATTTTGATTATAAAGAACTGGTTCTTCCACGCTTGACCAGAATTTATTATGATTGGGAAATTCGTCAGTAATTAATCGTAATAAAGTGGAGGTTTTAAGGCCTTTTCCCAGTGGGAAGGTTCATGTTGTATCCATAAGAAGGCCTTCTCTTTTTTTTGAATATTTTCAATCTTTAAAAACGATTTTTGGAGTTCTTTTTTATCATAAGTTATAAGAAATGGACTAATCTTATTCTTTTGATTTTCTTTCAAATGGTAGAGGTCACCTCCCAAAATAATGGCACCTTTATTGGGAAGTCTTAAAAGAAGGACCTGATGACCAGGTGTATGCCCGGGAGCTTTAATAATAGTAACGGTTCCATCATTAAAAAGGTCATAATCACCGTTAAGAGTTTGAATCTGTTTTTTTATATTTTTATAGTGATTGAATTCAAAAAAATAAAAAAAAGGAAAAGGTCCAAAGCCCGCATCGACTTCCTCTTTTTGGAGAAGAATTTTGCTTTTTTTGAAGAGGTGAAGATTGCCTGTATGATCAGGATGGAGGTGTGAAACCGAAACATAGGTGATACTGTCCAGGGAAACCCCAATTTTTTCTAATTTTTTTCGGAGTGTCTTTTTTACAATATGCTTACTCATTCCCCCGTAAAAACTTTTACCACCTTTTAAGTTTGCATAACGGTCATCTAACCCTGTTCCCCATAGTAGTGACCCCTTAGGGTGTTGAATGTAAAAACATGTTGTTGGGAATTTTTTTTTATTTTCTTTACTATAGAGATCACTGAATTTTGTAGAGAGAAGAGCAAGAAAAGGGCCCATCTCGATTGTTCCGCATTCGAATGCATAAAGACGGAGTTGCTTTTTTTCGCTTTCATTTGAGTAAGAGTTTAAAATGAACTGGGGTTTAAGGATTAGGAGAATAAAAATAAGAGTGTATTTTCTTTTAAAGGTTACATTGAAAAATGAAATAGCTGACCTCCTTATAATACACCCCTAATTATTCACTTTTATTTAAAAAGGATTTTATTTACCAGTCAAGTTTTCTCATCTAGATGTTATAGAGAATTGTAGCAAAAGTTTGGTGGGCTTCATAAAGAATTATAGTATTCAAAGTGAAAAACTTAATGTAGATTCGTGGGTTCCTCAAAAACTAACAAATTTTTAGTTTAGTGAGATGAAAATGGAGATCGTACTATGATGGAAATTTTGAAAGAGTACCGAAAACGTCTGGATAAAATAGACAGTAAAATATTGGAAGGTTTATCTGAAAGAGTCTTTGTTGTTGAAGAAGTCGGAGAGGCCAAACTTCATGATAGTGCTTTGAAATTTAGGGACTTCGTTCGAGAAGAAGAGATTCTCCAAAAAATTATGAAAAAGGGAGAAGCGTATCAATTAGACCCTGTGCATATTAGAAAGCTTTTTAGTGAAATTATTGAGTATTCGGTTCGAATTCAGGAGCAGAAACTCTATAAAACAGAGGTTGAGGAAGGTCCAGGTGTCGCCTATCACGGTTGTAAGGGGTCTTATAGTTATTTGGCGGCCAAAACCCACTTTGGAAGCTTTAAGGATTTTTCAAGTGCTGAGAAAGGGGCTTCTTTTAAGAGTTATGACACTTTAGAAGGGATGATCCAGGCCCTCGCTGATGGAAAGCAAGACTTTGCCATTTTACCTCTTGAAAATACAACTGCAGGTTCTATAAATGAAAGTTATGATCTTTTAGGTAAATACGATTTAAAAATTGTTGGAGAAGAGATCCTTACAGTAAACCACTGTCTTATGACTCTGGAAAAAATTCCACTCCATAGAGTTAAGAGAGTTCTTTCTCATCCCCAGGCACTTCTTCAGTGTTCTAAGTTCCTTGAAAATCTTGATTGCTCAAAGGAAGCCTTTTCAAATACAGCAAAGGCAGCTGAATATATACACAAATTACAAGACCCTTCCCTTGCCGCGATAGCAAGCCCTGAAGCAGCTGAGAATTATGGTCTTCACGTAATAGAGCATAATATCACAAATCAGGTTAAAAATTATACACGACTTATTATTGTTTCAAGGGAAGAGCGTTTTTATGACCAGCGTGTTCCATGTAAAACCTCTCTTGTTTTTACTTTAGGTCACAAAAAGGGAGCCCTTATTAGGGCACTTCAGGTTTTTGAAAAATATGAACTTAATCTTACAAAAATAGAATCAAGGCCAAAAGTTAATTCTCCTTGGGAGTATTTTTTTTATGTAGACTTTGAAGGAAACGGCCAGGACCCTCACGTAAAAAAGATGTTAATAGAGTTAACTGGTGAAACGACTCATATGAAAAATTTGGGATCTTATCCTGCTCCACTTGAAAGAAAGGTAAAAGGGAATTAAAAATGAAATTGAAGATAGATGATAGGATAGAAGAGGTTTTAAAGTCATTTAAGTTACCAGACCCAATTGGGTTTGGGACGACTCTTGCTCCAATTATGATTACTTGCGATTTTAAAGAGGGTCAATGGGGAGTGCCAAGCCTGTTACCTTATGGCCCAATTCAGTTAAACCCAACGGCCAAAGTTTTTCACTATGGGCAGGAAATTTTTGAAGGTATGAAGGCCTACCGGGTTAGTAAAAAAGGTCCTTATCTTTTTAGGCCTCTGGAAAATTTCAAAAGGTTTAATTTATCGGCAAAAAGAATGGCCATGCCATATATCTCTGAAGAGATTTTTATGGAGACGATCAAGATATTGATAGATAAAGTATCCCCTTTTATTCCCGATCAAAGTGGGGATTCTCTTTATATAAGGCCCTTCATGATTTCGACAGAGGACCATCTCGGGATCGCTCCTTCAAAAGAATTTAAATTCATTGTTGTTGCGAGCCCTTCCGCTAGCTATTTTCAACAGGCCAAACCTTTAAGTGTTTTTATTGAAAGAGAGTACGTTAGGGCAGTTGAAGGAGGAACGGGCCAGGCTAAAACAGGGGGAAATTATGCAAGCGGACTCGTTTCGTCTATAAAAGCTGAAAGATTGGGTTATTCTCAAACTTTGTGGTTGGATGCAGAAAAAAAAGAAATTTGCGAAGAAATGAGTGGAATGAACCTTTTTATTGTTAAAAATGGGAATTTGGTAACCCCTGCTCTTACGGGAACAATTTTAGAAGGTATCACAAGATCTTCTCTTATCAGGATTGCAAGAGATCATAATATTGAGGTTCAAGAGAGGAGTTTGAGTTTAAAGGAGTTGATCCAAGGTATAAAGGATGGACAAATAACAGAGGCTTTCGCGTGTGGAACAGCAGTGATCTTAAAATCAATTGCTTCTTTTGGAGAAGAAGATGGAACAGTTTATAAGATACAATCGAAAGAATCCGAGTACAATTACCAAGGGAAGAGGGTTAGGGGTCAGATAGGGGCATTTTTAAAAGAAGTATTGCTAAACCTTCAAGAAGGGCAGTTAGAGGACCCTTACGGTTGGAGGGTAAAAGTGCCCTCAAGTGTTGATACTGACCATAAAATAATTAAAAATTATGACCAAGAGGCCAGTTTGAACTGTTGATAGTTGCATCAAATTAAAAAAGGGTGTCATCTAGGCCCTAAATCTTGTGTTTAATAGTTGGCATCTTTCTTGCTCATTCCATTGCAGACCTAAGAAAACAAAATGTTCAGTCAATTTTGTTGGGTTAAGAAAAAAAATGAAAATGTGAGGAGGAGTTCATGAATTTTAAAATGGTTTTACCTTGTTTGGCGGTTTTGGCATCGAGTTATGGAGAAGCAAGGCCTCGACCTTTTCCTGTACGGGATTTTGGGATGAAGCCAAAGCAAACTGTCATTGATGACCTTAAGGTTAAGGTTTTAAATCGGCGTGACTTTAGAGGTGAGAAACGTGCTGCCATTAAAGGCCGTGTCCTTTTAGGTAATAATCCTTGTCTTGCAAAAGGGGTCAAGGTTCATGTTAAAAAAATTCAAAAGCCCCGCCGAACAAAGA
Source organism: Halobacteriovoraceae bacterium (assembly GCA_002715375.1). GTDB lineage: Bacteria > Bdellovibrionota > Bacteriovoracia > Bacteriovoracales > Bacteriovoracaceae > UBA7317. Next base: position 3,791 of record PAZA01000087.1, on the reverse strand, counting down.
TTGTTGCTTTTAAGACAAACCTCAACAAACTGAGGCGGTGTACGAGGGAGTTAAGACCTGTTTACCATCATTTTAAAATGAAGGTGGAAGATGCAGGAAATACCTTTGTAAGGCATTATAAAAGAAAGGGGAACCACGTGGCGCTTTTAAAGCTCGCTTCAATGGGTAACCGCCCAGGCATGGTGCCACCAAGACCAATATTGCCGCCAAGCGTGAGGCCAGTTAGACCTTTGCCAGAGCCTATTAGGCCTATTTTACCTCCTATTTCAAACCCAGATCATGATGACTCTTTTGATCATGATGATTCCTTAGACCTTGATGATGTTAGGTTAGGTCATCCAGGGGTTGGTGGTAATGGTTGCCCCGCAGGAACGACTTCCACAACGTTATCTCCGGATAAAAAAGTTCTAAGTATCATCTTTGATGAATACATGGCCGAAGCGGGTGAAGGAACAGGGAAGAGGATTGATAGGAAGTCTTGTAATATGGCCATACCAGTTCATGTTCCTCAAGGTTTAAGTGTGTCCCTTTTTAAACTAGATTATAGAGGTTTTGTTTCGACTCCTGTTGGAGGGAAAGCCAGACTAAGTGTTAATTACTTTTTTGCAGGCTCTAGGGGTCCTAGAGTTGTAAGAGACTTTCCTGGAAGCTTCGATGATGAATACCTATTTACTGATAACCTTCAGGCAGCTGCCCTTGTTTGGTCTAAATGTGGTCAAGATGTTAATTTAAGAATTAACAGTTCAATGATGGCAAGATCAAATAGTTCAATGGAAAGTGCTCTCGGTACAGTTGACAGTGTAGATGTCGAAACTGGTCTTGAATATCATTTAAAGTGGAAACGTTGTAATTAATTGTGATTTTTGGTCCGCTAAGATTTATCTTGGCGGACTTTTTTAGCTTCCTGAATAAGCGGGACCTCGACAAAGAGCTTTGTACCTTTTCCTAATATACTTTCAACCCAAGCCTTTCCTTTTAACCTTTCCGCCTCAAATTTAATAGCATCTAAACCAACGCCTCTTCCTGACATATCAGTAGCTTCTTCTTTTGATGAAAAGCCTGCGGCCATAACAAGTTGAATAACTTCTTTGTCCTCTAGTGACTCAAGTTTATTATTATCAATGACACCCTTTTCTACGGCCAAAGGTCCGATGATGTTAGGGTCAATACCTCTACCATCATCCTCGACTTTTATTAAAATCCACTTTTTACCTTGAACCGTCTTTGTCTTAAAGTGAACTTCAATTTTTCCAGCCGGCTTTTTTTTGGCCTTTTTTCTTTCAGTGAAACTTTCAATCCCATGATCTACAGCATTTCTAAAGGCGTGTATAAGGCTAGATATAAGCGGTTTGTAAGCATGTCTGTAAAATTTAACTGAACCGTTAAATATTTCAAATGAAACATCTTTTCCCAGTTTTTCACCAACTTGAACTGTGGCCCTTTCAAAATGCTGAAAAGCATCCCCAATGGGTTCTAAAATAAAGTCCTTTACGTAGTCTCTATAAACAACGGACTCTTCTCCAATAATTGATTTTAGCTTTCTTCCGTGGCTTTCTATTTTCTTCTCAGTAAGTTCTTTACTTGGGTTCTCCAGAATTTTTCTAAGTCCAAGAATATTATCGTTTTTATCCAGAAATGAGTTGAGATCTTTGTCCAAAACTTTAAGGGCATCCAAGAGAGGCTTTCTCTTTTTGGCCATTTCCTCTCTAATTGTTTTTGTGTCAGTTATATTGAGGTTCGTGAATTCGTTTTCAATTTTGTGGGCCAATTGACTTATTTTTCTGAGACCGAAAGAAGCTGATCCGCCTTTTACAGAGTGTATTAGTCTGAAGCAGTGGCTTACATCAATTTCTCCTCTGCTTTTTGCAAAGGTTTTTTTGAGATAATCAAGAATGCTTTGAACTTCAGATATAAAATCAATAAAATTTTGTTTATCTGTGACCATTGAAAGAATGGCCTTAACGTAAGCAGCTTCTTCTGCAGCAGCTTCTTTAAACTTTCTTTCTTCTGTCTTATCTGTTCCGATAATAACTAGTCTTGCTATTTTGCCTTTTTTATTCCTGATAACTTGATAATCAAGTTCTATAAATTTTTCACCAACCCTATCAAAGCTTTTTGGACCTATTGGTTTTAAATCCTCGAAGTCAATAGGCTCATCAAAAACTAGCTTGACCCATTCTAAGACACCTTTTCTTTCCTCATCTTTTAGTTCTAGAATATCAGCAAAATTGTTCCCCACAGGATCTGTGCCAAAAATTTGTGTAGATATACTGGAGGGCTGCCCCTTAATTTGCCCAAAACGATCGCATGTCATATAGGCTTGACCGAGGTTCTCGAGAATTGTTTCAATTTCCTCTTTTTGGCGGAGGCTTCTATCAAGGGCCAGGTTAAACTGAAACAGAGCATGAGAATATGTCCCAGAGTAGCCTCTACGGTCAATTCTAACTCTTGAAGTACCTTTGTTATGTTCATAAAGACTTAGAATCGCTTCCTTCATGAAAGCTTCAGTTTGATCTAAAATATTATTGATTCCATCTGCTAGATCTTTTTCAAGAGTTTCTTTTTTAAAATGAGTAAGCCTTACTTCAAGTTTTCCACCCGAAATATCTTTTAAAAGATCTAAGATCTTTTCCAAGTCTTTAGTTTTTTCAAGCGGCTTGGTCATTCGGTTACACCTTCTCCATATTCTTCCCGCAACTTTTGATGTAAAAGTTGCGCTTCAGCAACTTGCTTGGAAGATGCTTTTCTCTTTATAAGTAGAAAGCCAATCATTTCGTCGTTCATATAAGAAGGAGAAATGAGGGAGTCTACCCAGAAATATTTTGTATTTGATCCATGGACTTTAACAACACCCTGCCAACTCTTTCCAGAGGAGACACGATCCCACAGCTGTCTGACGAGTGCCTTTGGAGTCTCTTTATCAAGGAAAAATGTATAACTTTTTCCAATGATTTCCTCTTCCTCAAAGCCTGTGGCTTTTTGAAAAGATAAATTTGAATAAGTTACAACACCAGACTTGTCTGTTTTTGTAATGAGAAAGGCATTGTTTTTGAGTTCAACTTCTTCCATAACTCTGCTTTTTATTGGTTTTTTTCCTTCAAATCACCTTCGGAGAAAAATGAGCATATGTTTAATGAATTATGCTTTTTTTTGACTGACTTTGAATGCCCAAATGAAAAAGTAATGTAGTAAAAAAATCGTTTATGGCCTATAATTCATAAATAATTTTGACTCTTACAAAAAGGGAAGGCATGGGGACTCCAACAAAATTTGTTTCTCTTATAACAGACTTTGGTAATAGAGATGGTTTTGTAGGAATAATGAAGGGAGTTATGTTAAAAATTAACCCAGATCTTCAATTTATTGATATTTCTCATGAAGTAAAATCATTTGACTTATTTAATGGGGCATTTTTAGTTGAAAGGTCTTTAAACTTTTTACCAGAAAATGCAATTCATTTAGTGATTGTTGATCCGGGTGTAGGATCTTCCAGACTACCCATTGTTGTTTCAACAAAGTTAGGTGTTTTTGTTGGGCCAGATAATGGTGTTTTAACTCCTATCATAGAAAACAGAGATATTTTTATTGAAGCAAGAGAGATAAGAAACGAAAAATATTTTTTAGAAAAGATAAGCTGTAACTTTCACGGCAGGGACATCTTCGCTCCAGTCGCAGCCCATTTAAGCTTAGGAGAAGAGTTAAAGGATTTTGGGCCAGTTCTTAAACAACCAATAACTATGCATTTAACCAAACCAAAAGTAAGGGCCTCTGAAATAAAAGGGGAAGTGGTT
>PAZA01000086.1 GCA_002715375.1 Halobacteriovoraceae bacterium | reverse complement strand
CTTTTCAGAACACTGTCAGGATAAGTTATGTCGAGGCCTTTATAAGAATTAAAATAAGTTGCCCAGTAACCCTCTCCATACTGCTCTACCCTGATTCTTACGATTGCCTTTTTTATAAAAAGAGGAATCATTTGATGATTCATACCGAGGAACTTTAGAAGACCCTCAAACCCGCTAAGAGTTTCAAAAGCATACGTTTTCTTAAACGCTCCAGTCCTAATAATTCCTAGCATTCGCTCTGTATAAACCATGCTAACCCCTGCAGGCGCTATAAGCACAGCTCTTTTTATCATTTGAGGGTTGTTCGCCATCAGAAAAGCAGCAACGCCTCCTCCAAGACTATAACCGATAAGGTCAAACTTCTTCAAACCTAATCTATCTAAGACTTTTTGAGCATGTTCGCTGTAAGAAAGCGCCCAATGATAACCCTCTAAAACTTCTTTCTTCAAAATTTTTAGAGAAGGTGTTTTATTTTTTCCGTGTCCAGGGTGCTCAAGAATGTAGAGGGGTCGTTTTTCTTTATTAAAAACTTCTGAAAAAGCACAAAGCATAGTGGCTTCCATGGAGCCTCCAGGAAAAAGGACAATCGGAAGCCCAATACCTTCTTTTTTAAGGTAGAAGGTTTCTGTTTGAAAGCTCTTTTCTATCCTTAACTTTTTCCACTTAAAGTCTTTACAGTCTTCCTTTATCCCTCCTTCTACAAACTTTATCCCTATCTCCACTTGATAGATATAAATTAGAAGAAGGAAAAAACCACTCATGACAAATAAAAAAATTAATATTTTTTTAAATGTTTTCATTTAGTTTCCCCTTATCAATAAATTCTATCATGGCCAAACGAAATATATGGTTGCTCCTTGCATAGATCTAAAAAATATTGGCCTTCTTTATAAGATAATTTTCTTTAGCTATTTAATGTTAGGGAAAAAACAGTGGTTTAAACCAAAACACAATAATAATTTTCAAATAACTTTTTTTGAAGTTAAGAAAACTCACGACAAAACATACAATAAGACTCAGGCTTTTAACTAAAAATATCGATAAGTTAAGGAGATATTACAAATATTTGGTGGACTTAAGTGAGTCATAAACTTTACTTAATTTTTATATTTTTACTTATATCTGGGCCATTGTTTTCAGAAATGACCCCTGTCGTACTCCATGGCAAAAGTGATAAATATAAAGCTGGTCTTAACCTCTATATTTTAGAAGATCCAACAAATAATTTATCGATCCATGACATCACTAATCCTAAGTGGAAAAGTAAATTTAAAAAAAGTTCAGAAAATATACCTAACTTTGGTTTATCTTCCTCTTCGTTTTGGGTTAAATTTAAAATCCAAAATAACTCTGATCACAAAAAGTGGAACCTTATATACAAATACTTTCTACAGGATCACATCGAGTTATACTTTAAAAAAGATGGGGTTTGGAATTATCAAAAAAGAGGGGATTTATATCCTTTCAATACCCGTGATATAAAAAGCCGCTTTTTTATCTTTGATATTTTCCCCAACAAGGAGACCGTCTACTTTTTGAAAATAAGAGGAACGACTGTTCAAATAAATATTGAAATACAATCACAGATAGAGTCGTTCCATGAAGAGGTAGGAAATAACTTCGGTTATGGCATTCTCTTCGGATTTATTTTTATTATGTTTTTTTATAATTTATTTATTTTTATGGCAACAAAAGAAATAAGTTACCTCCATTATATTCTTTATGTTCTTTTTCTTGGCATGGTTTTATTGACCTGGACAGGTTTTGGCTTTCAATTCGTTTTTCCTAATTACCCATGGTTATCCAATAAAGGACTCGGCTTATTTGGAGCCCTTACCAATTTTTTTATAACTACCTTCACCATGAGTTACTTGGGAATAAAACGCCATGAAAATAAAGCTTTGTTTAATGTTTTTTTAGGATTTTTATGTACAAGTTTCCTCGTTATGACTTTTAGTCTTTTTCTTCAATATTCCTTTTCCTTATACGCACTAATCATTAACTCTCTTTTATTACTACCCACAATGCTCATAATTAATACAATCTTTTATCTTAAAGGTTTCAAGCCTGCTAAATATTATATAATCGCTTTCGCCTCTATGGCCTTAGGTGCTATGGTTACGACTTTAATGGTTATAGGCTTATTTAAGGCCAATTTTTTTACGGCGAACGCGGCTTTAATAGGAACCTGTCTAGAAATGATTTTATTATCTCTTGGTCTCGCTTATAAGTTTGATTATCAACAACAAATATCGCTCACGAAAGAAAAAGAACTCTCCGACCTTTTAGAAGAATCAAGATTGGGTCTAGAAAGAAAAGTGCAAGAGAAAACAGCTACACTGAACCAAAGAAATAGTGATTTACATGCAGAGAAAGCCCACGTAAAAATGTTCCTACAAAGTGCCCAAAGACAAAAAATGAGAATGAAGCATTTACTTAATAACCTAGAGCAAGGTTTTTTAACAATTAATAACGAAGGGACTATTCAAAAAGGTGCAACCAGAATAACGGGCACATTATTTGAAACAAATCTTAACGAAGCAGAAACCAAAGGACTTAAAATTTGGGACCTCATTTATAAAAAACAAGCTGATAAAAATAATTTAAAAAAATGGGTCCAGATGGTTTTTGAAGGTCGACTTCCCTTCAAAGACCTTAACGAGCTTGCACCTAAAACCTTTGAGGGGACAAAAGAAAAGTACATAAGATTAGAATTTCGGCCAATCTATCATAAGAATTCTAAAGCAAAAATTAAAAATCTGATTCTCATTGCATCAGATAAAACAAATGAACTTATCCTTCAAAAAAAGCTTGAAGAAGATAAAGAGAATGTACAATTCCTGCAGCACGCTCTAAAAAACCCTGTCGACTTTGTTGACTTGATTGATGACACGTATGATATCTTAGAATCGTACGTCGATTATTTAAAAAACAAAGATGAGCTCTTTAGGTTATTTCACACATTAAAGGCAAGATGGGGGCTTTTTAAAGTAAAGTCATTAGTTAATTTAATAAATACGATTGAAACAGTTATTGATGATGAAAGAATGAATCAATTAAACCTTGAAGTTTATTCCTTAAAAGTGAAGCTCCAGGAGTTTTTAAGCGATAATCAACTCATAGTCCAAGCCGCAAACAAATTTATGGTTGAGGAAGGAAATGCTCTTGAAGTTTCTAAAATTATTTCGATGATAGAAGATACGGACTCTCTCAAAACTTTGAAAGAACACATCTATCAAAATTATATCCTCACAGATATTAAAGAAAAATTTAACCGATATAAGCCTATTATAGATGAAACAGCTCAAAAACAAGGAAAGTCTATAGGTTTTGAAATCAAAGGTGATGAAGTTCTCATTGATTACTCACGCTATTCAAGCTTAATTAATGCCTCTATACATATTTTTAGAAACATGGTTGATCATGGTATTGAAACAGAAGATGAGAGAGTTGAAAAAGAAAAAAGTCATAAAGGCACCATTACTGTGGAATTCAAAGATAATGGCGATAGCTTTATTATTAATTTAGAAGATGATGGTAGGGGCATTGATACAAAGAAAATTAGAAAGAAACTTCTTAAGGAGGGTCTATTACCACAAGACGATGTCCGAAAATTAACCACATTAGAACTTATAGAACAAATCTTTCTTCCAGGTCTTTCTACAAAAGAAGAAGTCACAAATATTTCTGGTAGAGGTGTTGGAATGGGTTCCATAAAAGAAGAGGTAGAAAGACTTGGTGGCGACATCAGTATAAGAAGCAAAGAAGATGAGGGAACGAGGTTCTCTATTAAAATACCTTTTTCAAAAAATGACAAAAAAGTATAAAGAAATCATTTCTAATTTCTAAAATATTAAACAAAAAGCTTTGAGATACCTAAAAAGAGGAGGTTTAATTTAATCAAAAATTGGAATAGAAATTTTAAATGAAGTCCCAATACCAATTTCAGATGAAACCAATATTTTACCATTAAGTTTGTCAACCTCTGTTTTTAAAGCAGCCATACCAACTCCCCTGCCGGAGTGCTGAGATTCGGATTCTTTAGATGTAATTCCCTGCTGAAAAATCAGGCTAAAGAGTTCACTTTCAGTAAATTTATTTATTTCTTCTTCAGAAAAATGCCCATTTTTAACAGAAACTTCTTTAATTTTATTTACATTTATACCTTTACCATCATCGGAAATAATTATTTCTATACAAGACCCATTTTTTTCGACTTTAATATCAACTGAGGCTATTTCTTTTTTCTTTAATGAAATTCTTTCTTCAGGAAACTCAATCCCATGATCAATAGAATTTTTGAACAAATGCATTAATGAATCAATAAAATTTTTATATTTTTCGTAGTGTACATATATTTCATCGACCCCAAGTGAAATATCTACCTTTTTTCCTAGTTCCTTTGAAAAACCGTTTAAATAAGGCAGGACTGACTCTATTTTTTGGCCAAAGTTTTTTAGAACAAAGCGTTTTTTGAATGTGCTTATTGTTTCTTGTGGTAGGGATTTCATATTAAGAAAATCAATAACTTCAGCAGGGTCTAAGAGACTATTGCTGCCAGAGCTAATTTTATTAGCGACTTCAATAAGAGGTCTATTTTTTCTCATAAAGTGGTAAACATCTTTATCGAATTCATCTACTTCATCAACAAAACCTGGCTCCTCTTTTTTCTCAATATAGTGCTCTATTTTATGAATTCTATCGGTAAAGCTAGTAAGACCAAAATAACCAGTTTTGGCTTTTAAAGTATGAAACTTTCGAAAAGCTTCTTCTTCATTAATCAAAAAACTTTGTGCCTGGTAAAACTCCACAACTTCCTGGATATCGTCAATGATTTCAAGGAAGTCGAATGGTCTTTCAATACAATTCAAAACCACATTGGACTTTTCTTCATCTTTTTTTAATTTAGACCTTAGATCAGCTTCTTTTGAAACATCCGTAGCAACGCATATTATATGTTTTAGATCATTTTTACTCTTATAAATAGGTTTAAAATCGAGCTTTATAAGTTGATTTGAAACACCTTCAAAATATTTAGGAGCTAAACCAACTAAATCTTTAAATGGTATAAAGCCTTTGAAACAGTTTTTTATCCACTTAATTAAATAATCTTTTTCCTCAATATTGGACCTCAAGACTTCCCATATTTTTTTATCGTCTAGTTCAATATTGAACATTTTTTCAGTAATCGTAGTGGATCCTTCTATTATGACACCATCCTCATTAAATGAAAAAAGTCCCTGATCCAAGTTATTAATAAGTAATTTATGGGCCTGGTTTTTTTCTTCAAGATCTTCCATTATGGATACTATATTTTTCTTTTGGGCATATATTTCTTCAGTTCGTTCTTCAACTCTTTTTTCCAAATCATCAACTGAATCCTTCATCACTTTATGATTTTCTAGAAAATTTCTTACAATAATAATTATAAAAATCATTAGTGTTATCAAAATACATAAGCCAAAAAAAAGTTGGTATTTTTGTGTTGACCAGACTTTGTCTTTTATTTCTAGATGATCTCTCTCAATCCTCAAAATATACTTAGAACCATATATATCAATATCATTTTTAACCAAAATAACTTTGCGCCCAAAAGGGTCTATATTTTGACCTATTAGGTCATCCCTCTTACTATCCTTTCCAATTACACTAACCTTTTTTTGATAAAGAGTTTCCGGTGTATCATAAAAATTATTCGAAACGACCTTACTCACAATACGTCCCTGCAAGTTGGCTATATAGGCTTTTGAAGTTAAACCAGTTTTTATAATTGGCTCCATTAATGAGTCAATCTTATCCGTATCTATTTTAATAATGATCATTCCAATAAACTGGTCCTTCTTAACGCCAAATTTTAAATATTGCTTGACTGCGAACTTAGGAATGACAAGAAAGGCTTCTTGCTTTTTGGTAATTGGGTTAATAAAAAACTTTGTAAATTCAGGTCTTTTTTTCTTTTTGGCATTTGAATAGGCTTCTGATATTTTTTCGTCCTTTAGAACTCCATAAATTAAATTTTTACCCAGTAGCTTGTTCCTGTAAGGTCCATTTTCAATGGGGTAATCACTTTCAAAAATTATTTGGCCATCCATCGTTGCCAGGAAAAGGGACCGCACACCTAGCGCATAAAAATAATCTAACTTTTTTTGATATTTACTTTTTAATACCTTATACTCTCTTGCATATATATCCTGATCTGAATTAGGTAAAAAACCTTCAGCAAAAAAATGATTTTCAAACTCTAGCAAAGCTTTCTCAAAAAATAAGTCATTTTGAATAACACCACTACTAAATGAAACTCGATTAAAATAAGCAGTTAGATTGTCGGAAATCAAACTACTCATTACTTTAAAGCTTTGTCTTTCTTCATTTTCTTTATGTGAAATTTGTGAATAGGAGGACAAAAGAGCTAGTATAATAAAAGCTAAAAGGACAATTATTGAAATCGTTATCGCAATAATATTCTTTTTCTTCATAAACTAACTTATTTTATTAGTATTTTAATTGCATTTCTTCTCATATTTTAAACTAACAGAAACATCTACAATCTTCCAAGTAAGCCCTTCATGCTGCTTATTACAAACACGACTAATGGACTGCCATGGTATTTTAAGATTAAAATCAAAGAGTTTTATTTGTGTCTTTCCGGTTAAGACCTTATCCTTTTCAGTTAATGCGAAATCAAGATCCTTTTTTACCCCATTAAGGCTCAAATTAACTCTCAAGCTTTTATCATTATAGGATAGAACCTTTCCACTTCCTTTGGATGAATTGCTTATAAGACCAAAGAAAAAACGCGCTAGTTTTCTATCCCTATCCTTATTTTTACTATTAACCGTAGTTCCTACAAAATCTATTCGAGTACCAACCAAAGCCTCTCCTAAAGTATTCGCACCTTCACTACTATGAAGTTTAACCTCATTAAAAGTGCCATTGACTCCAACCTTCTTTTTTGTCTTGTAGGCCGTCCAAACAAGGTCTAGAGATTTTCCATCGAGTGAATATTTACAAGTTTCGGACTGACCGACATTGGTAAACATTAAAAAGACTAACAAAATTTTTATACAATACATTTTTCTCATTGGTGGACCCCTAGAGCAGTATCGTCATTTTCCAATTTATTTTAACATCTTGAGTCTTAAAAATTATATTTGATGGGAACAAATCGTTTTTTGTTTAACTTTTATCTATTTTCTAAGAAAGTTATTCAGGAAAAGTTCAATCTTAAAAACAATATCCTAATAAGTTAAAGAATTAAGAACAACTTAATCAAAAAAACTTTATTTATTTTCATATTTAAGAATCTACTCAGTTAAAGCAGAACCTTTTTAGTCGGCTCCCTTAAACTATGTTTAAAACAATTCTTCATCCATCTAAAAGACACCGATTAAGAATATGAGTTCTCTAAAATTTTTCCTCGTCATTTTTCTACTCAATCCATACATAATTCCTCCTTTAATTGTTTTTATTTCAAGCCATACATTTTGAAAAAACCAATTACACTAATGTGTCATTAACTTTAAAATTAAATAAATACTAAAAAGGAATTTTAAATGAAACTCACTCTAAACAAGAGAGAAAAGGTTATCGATATCCCTGGAGAAACGCCTTCTCTATGGGCCATTCGGGAAGAACTTGGAGATGAGTCGCTCAAGTTTGGGTGTGGAAAAGGCATCTGTGGAGCATGTACAATCCTGGTAAATGGTGAACCAACTAAATCCTGTGTAACACGGATAGAAGAATTAAAAGGGACAGAAGTAACCACTCTTTCAGGTCTAAGTGAAAATGATCAAGATCTTACGAATCTACAAAAAAACTGGATGGAAGAAAATGTGGCCCAATGTGGATATTGCCAACCAGGCCAGATTCTTAACGCTTATGCCCTCCTAAAATCGAATCCAAGTCCAACAGAGCAAGAAATAAAAGAATGGATGTATAATCTTTGCAGGTGCGGTACTTACCCTAGAATAATTAAGGCCATAAAAAAAACCTCGGAAGAAAACTCATAAATAAATGGGAGAGGAAGTTGAAAAATATTAAATCAGATGAAGATAAAGAAAATCCTTCAAAAGTATCCAGAAGAACATTTTTAAAAATAACAGCTGGAACAAGTGCTGGAGTTACATTTGGGTTTCCCCTAACTTCCTGTTCATCAAATGGGTCAAACGTAACAAGTAAAAATCATAATGAATTCACAAATGCATGGATTCATATTCCAGAAAAAGGTTTCCTGACCTTTACATGCCCAAGAAGTGAAATGGGTCAAGGGATCTCAACAGGACTTGCTTCCCTTATATGCGAAGCCATGGATTATCCTCTTAATCTTTTAGAGGTCATAAATGCCCCTGCAGATAAAGTCTACGCCCATAAAGCATTTAAAATGCAAGGAACAGGGGCAAGCCTATCAACCTCGACTGAATGGGAACACATGCTAAAAATAGGAGCCTCGATTAGAGCAACTCTAATCCATGCTGCAAGTAAAAAATTAAATATTCCCGAAAGCTCCTTAAGAACAAAAGATGGGTTTGTTCTCTATAAAAAACAATCCATTTCTTATCAAGATTTATCAAAAGTTGCAGCAAAGGTTGAAGTTAAATCAGCAACTCACAAATTAGATATAAAAAAGAGTAAATATATTGGAAAGAATATAAAACGTGTTGATAACTTAAAAAAAGTGACAGGGAAAGAGCAATATGGAATCGATGGAGGCATCAAAAACTCCCTCTCAGCCGTCATCATTCCGTTTCCTGAATTTGGATCAACTCCCCTATCATGCAATGAAAGTGAGTTGTTAAAATTAGAGGGCGTAAGGCATGTCCTTAAAATCCCAATCGGCTTTGCCATCATCGCAGACAAATATTGGCAGGCCATCAAAGCAAAAGAGTCTTTCAAAGGCAAATGGAAAAGGCCAAAAACCCTCTTCAGCACCAAAGAGTATGAAAAAGAATGCAAGGCCCTAACGAAAAACTTTGGTGGAAAAGAACTCCTTAATGAAGGAAGTGGCTATAAAAAGTTAGATCATGAAGTTGAAGCAGAATACTCTGTTCCTTACCTGGCCCATGCCACTTTGGAGCCTCAAAATGCTACGGTATGGGTAAAAAAGGATGAAGCTTTTGTATGGCTTCCAACCCAGTCACCTGGAGCGGTTCAACCAATTGTTTCAGAAATAACTGGTATTCCCCGTGAAAAAATAAAAGTGGAATCCTCTTCTCTTGGAGGAGGTTTTGGAAGGCGGGGTGAACTCGATGCTCTTAGAAGCGCTACTGAAATAAGTCATAAAATAAAAAAGCCGGTCAAATTAATCTATTCCAGAGAAGATGACATGAAGTACGGTTTCTACAGACCCTACGTCTTCTCTAAAATAAAAGCTTCCTTTAATAAGGATGCCTCTGATATCTACTGGAAACAATCTATCGCAACTCAATCTATCGCTGAAGAACTACTGCCAAAAATGATCTCTTCAATGACCCCCTCATGGATGGGCAGTACTTTGCCTAAGAAACTGGGCGAATTTGCCCTTCTTTTCGCTGACAGCATGTCTATAAAGGAGGGGGCCCTAGCTCCTTATAACTTAAAAGGGGCCCAAATTCTTTGGCAAAAAACAAATCCACCTGTGACAACTCAATTCTGGCGTTCAGTTGGTCATAGCCAAAATGCTTTTTTTGTTGAGTGCTTTATCGATGAGATTGCACATAAGGTAGGAATTGATCCCATGAAGTTTAGAGAGTCCCGCCTTAAAGAAAACCCAAGGCAATTAAATGTCTTAAAAAAAGTGAAAAAGATGTGCGGCTGGGAAGAAAAAAAAGGGAAATCGTTAGGCCTTGCCACTCACTTTAGTTTCAAGTCTTACGCAGCAGCCGTTGTAGAAGTCGAATATAAAGGTTCTTTAATTTTAAAAAATGTTTGGATTGCTCTAGATTGCGGCTTGGCCTTAAATCCAGATGGCGTCCATGCTCAATTAATGAGTTCGGTTATTTTTGGTTTAACAGCTGCTTTACTAGGAAAGATTGAAGTTGAAAAAAGTACAGTCGTCCAAAGTAACTTTGATCACTATCCTCTCTTAACAATGGCCCAGACACCAAATATTTATACTGAAGTTATTAAAAGTATAGAAAAACCTACAGGTGCTGGAGAACCAGGTGTTCCAGTTATCGCTCCAGCACTTTGTAACGCTATATTTAGTGCCACAAAGAAAAGAATCCGCCACTTGCCTGTGTCAGACCATATGAATATTGCTTAAAAAATCGATATCTCTTTTAGCGTTCTCAATAGGGATTGTTTCAAATTTTTTAATAATACCTTTAAGCCCTGCTTTTTCTGGCAAGACGTCTATATCTTCTATTACTTGAAAAGGGATGATACAGGGAGGTCCATAACTATCCTCAAAGGAAGAATAAAGTGTCTCTCTCTTAAAGTTATCTATTAGTGTCTTATAGTCTAGACAGTTGACGTAAATCAAATCACCCAAAGTTAAAAGAAGGTCCTCTTTTTTTGATTTGGCAAAATTTAAAGCACATTGAACAGAAGTTCCTATTCCTTTTTTATAATTATTATTAGTAATTATCTCAGACACATAGCCAGGTAATATTGATCGTATTTCACATTCATAATGCCCCAAAATTACACTAACTTCCATATGAGGATTGAGTGAATCCAAAACATAATTGATAAGAGGTTTCCCATTCAACGAGTAAGACAATTTACTTTGTCCGAAGCGAGAAGACATACCTGCACCTAAAACAACTCCAATCATTTTTAATGCTTTTCTTTACTAAAAAAGATGGATTGCAATTGAGTGACAATTGAAAGGGCAATGGCCGATTCACCACGACCTAAATTTTGAACTCCCATCGGTCCATAAATATTTGATAGAGCTTCCTCCGAAACATTAATATTATACAAGCTCTTTAGATCCTGAAGCATCTGCTCCTTTTTTTGATTAGGGCCTAAAATACCAATATACCCCATAGGATAGTTAAGAAAATGTCTAAGAATTTCTAAATCAGAGGGATAGTTATGAGACATTAAAAGTAAAGCTGTTCTTTCGGGGAAGGATATGGGCCCATCAAAACTAAAAGGGTCAACTTTTTTAATATCCCAATTCATTCTTTTTTTTTCTTCAAATTGGTCAGACCTATGGGTATAAAAACTAACACGCCACCGCATCCAATCCAGTAGCTCTTTTAAAGGCAAGATATCTGGACCGGCCCCAAAAACAAAAACATCTAACGTTTCTTTTAAACTTTGCTTAATTTCTTTCTTAGATAAAAGATCCGAACCCTTTAATTTTTCAAAATTTAAATATATTTTACCCTGGCAACCTATTGAATAGCCAAAAACCCTATCTAGTTTAGAAGTCGAATCAACAACGTAAGAAAACCTTTTTTCTTTCATCGTTAGGGCCTTCTCAATTATTTCTGATTCTAAGCAACCACCACTTATTAGACCAACACTTGCCCCATCCGAAGCTATTAATTTTTTGAAGCCCTTTTTCCTATAGGTAGAGCCTACCGTATCGGTAATAGTAACAAGAACAAACTTTTGCTCTTCTCTTCCTTTTATGAATTCTAGCAACTCATGCTGTTCTCTCATTACGTACGATTTCCACCCTATAATTGAAATTTTAAAAATTTCGTCTCTATTTTGTCAAAATCAAATAACATAAAAATATCTTATGATGATTTATCTAACTTTAAGTTGTATAGATTTGATTTGCCAAAAGCTTATCTTTTTAACAAAATAGTCATGTAGTCTATCTCCTACAAAAGTAGGCGAGAACTTCTTCAAGTACTTGACTATTTAAGATCGTGTAAGATTTTATGAAAGATGACACAGGATTTTTTAGGATATGAACAAAATAAAGCTTTTTACATATTTTATTTTGTTCCCCCTCTCCTTACTATTTTCTAAGAATAGCTTTTCAGAAATGCTAGAAGTGAAAATATGGACCAAAACTTACCACCATACTTTTTTACCTCTTAACAAGAGCTTTACAACAAGCTTAGAAACAAAGGATGGGCTCCTTTGTTTTATAGATTATAATTATAAAGTTTCTTTTTCACTCAACTGTCAAAGAAAAAATAAAAATGTTGTTTATTATGAAGAACATAGCCCTAGAATTAATGCTACAATCAAAACTGACCGCGTTCTTATAAAGTTAGGTAAAAACGCTTCTGCCAAATCTTAAGAAATAGATGAACATTTTTTTATAAAAAAGGCTACCTAGAGAATCTCGAAGCAAAACGGTAAACTTCATTAATAACAATTTTTAAATTTTTCTTAGCTTCACTTTCAAAGAATTTTGCCATTTGGTCTATTATCTTTTTTTGTACAAAAGAAGGAAGTTTTTTTAAGGCAGGTAAGTTGTCTAGAATATTTAACTCAATTTCTATATCTTGAGTTATAAGTGTCTTTCTTTCGTCACCATCAAATTTGACTTCTCCCTTAATTTCATAAATTCTCGAATCTCCAACTGGGGAATCTTCAAACTCCAAAAAATAGTTCTCATTATCCCATACTGCAATATCGTTATATTTAAATAAAGAATCTGGCAGGAAATTTTTTATGCCAGAAGGAATTTTACCGGATGTATCCCAGACATTTTCAACAAAAGTCTTTTTATCTTTGTCTTCTCTTGAGAGAACTTCTATTTTTTCCACAAAGCTGATTCGATTACCGATCTCAACTAAATGATCTCTATAAGCTTCCCATATTTTATCTTTACCAATTTCAAACTCATATTTATTTGTAAATTTTTTCATAATTTAATATACCTTAAATTTTTGCAAATAAATTATTTTTTATTTTTTACCTATTCTACTATTATGATGGATCAATAAAACACCTTTGATTTTGGCCAAAAATAGCTTGAAGGACAATTAGATCTAAAAGAAGAAGTTATTAAGGAGTTTTTTACCAAAACCCACTTCCCCGTCACGGACTCAAAGAGTCTTTTTCTTCTCACTCAACTCTTTCGTTTACTTTAAATAAGATGAAAGGCAAGTTGGGGTTGTTTTTGTTTCAATTTCCGAAATAAATAACGGGTCTTCCTGTGACTCTTCCGCTAAAAATGGCGTACACTTTGCTTTAGAAAGCTTAATGAGACCTTTTAAAATGAGGTCCTTAATTATCTTTATATTGTGATCATTTATAAAATCTTTATACCTAGGATTTCTTTGACCAATTTCTTTTAAAGAGTTAAAGAGGCTTTCTTTAAGAGTATATTCAGTAAAATAAGCATTTTCAGGGACTGTGGCCTTAAAAGAATTCAAACCACTATTTAGATCATAGTCTTGCCTTAAGCTTAGCCCGGAAACAGTGGATAAATAATAATCACCACCTTTTTTTGATTTTAAAAGGGAATAATCACTGAAAAATCTTTTAACATCAGAGAAAATAGGTTTTGAGGGGTTATTAATAATTTTATTGTAAATATTTGGTTCACCATCACTCGTCATTTCTACAAGGATGTAACCAAAGTTTACATTTTTTAATTCAGAGTTTCTAAAGTTTACGACCCAGGAATTTAATTCATCAATATAATCCTCATAAGACTGACCAAATGGTGCATGACTGTGGGGCACCGAAAATAAAATTTCATCTCTATCAGCCGTATGCAAAACAAGTGCCTGATAAGAAGCTCCCTGGAGCCAGTGGGATAACTTTGAATCATAGGACTTTATATCAACTAGATCTGTCACAATACAAAGTCTACCGAATTCCTTTAGGTGCTTTTTAGACTCAATAACGATTTCTTTTAAAATCTCCTCTCCATTACTACCTCCATCTCTAAATTTATAATTTGTATTTGGACTAGGAACAAAGGGAGGGTTTGCGAGGATTAAATCAAAGGTCATCCCTTTTAAACCTTCATATAAATTGCCTAATTGAAAATTTATATTATCAATACCATTTAATTGAGCATTAAACCTTGAGAACCGGATGGCCCTAGGGTTTATATCTACAGAAATAACCTTTTTTGAGTAAGAACTTGCGATAAGACCTTGAATACCTGAGCCACAACAAAGGTCTAAAGTTTCATTGGATCTTTTTCTAGGGACCGTCTGGACAAGACCGTGGCTATCCATTCCTAAATACATAACAGGGTCTTCGTCTATTTTGTCCTCAGATAAAAACATATACCTATGGTCAGTAGCTATAAAAAGGTCTTCAACGGCAAACAAATCAACCCTCGAAGTAATGTAATTATCACTATTTAATAATAAACCGATATCCATTAGAGTTTTAAATAATTTTTCGCCAAAAAGTTCTCTTACATAAGACTCTGAAACTTTACTTCTTAAAAGAAAGAGTTTTATTAAAATACTCAAAGAGTCATCACCCAAAATAAATTCGGCATAATAATGCATTTTTGTGGGTTCGATTTGCTGAAGAGATTCTAAGTTTAATAAACTGCAGATAGATTTTTCGGAATAATTATGTCTTTTTAACATCTTATTTAAACCATTTAACTGATTTCTTAAGGAGAATGACTCGTCTTCAAAATCACCAAAAGTTAATAAATGGCCACTTGGTTTTTTGTCTTCCTGGAATCTTTTATAGCAAAAGTTTAAAACTACCCCAAAACTTTTTAAATCTTCTTTAATTTGAGAAATTTTTGTTTCAAATTGAAGGGTATTCAGTTTCATTTTAAGGCGGATATTTTCTAATTCCACCTGATCTTCTTCTATGAGTGAGAGGATCATTTTAGCTTCTAGGAAAGTAT
>PAZA01000085.1 GCA_002715375.1 Halobacteriovoraceae bacterium | reverse complement strand
GTTTTATTGGTAAAAACCCCCGACACATTTTTTGATTCTAATTTAAAAAAAACTTTTTTTGGGATTTTTTCCAAATTAAAGTTAACCTTAAAATACGATTGACCAATTACATTAGCCGTTAAACCTGTTGATTGAATCCCTTTAAAATTAGGTCTGTAACTGTCAAAACTTCTGCTAATATGAGTTGCAGTAGGGTCACTCCAGGGAACCGTCTCTCCTTTTGCTATAGAGACCTCCTTTCCAAGAAGGTCACTTTTAAACTTTCCCGCGATACTAATTTTTTCTCCAACTAAGACATTCCTTAAAAGTTGAACCATTTCCGGACCATAATCACCACTGTCAAAAAACCTACCGAGAGCATGTGAAAGTTTTTTTGGTTGATTAATAAATCTTTTTAACTTTTTCCAACGGCTTTCTTTTATTTTAGCAATGATAATATCATCCTTTTCTGGGAGTCTGGTCCCAAGTGCTGAAACTGGAATAGTGAGCCCATAAACGGCCATTCTTGCGGCAATATATTTTGCCCTTCCCTTTCTCTTCTCCCACCCTTTACCTGTCGCACCAAAAGACTTGATTAAAGCCGGCCACATTTTAGATTCTGGATAATTGACTAATTTCTCAATCGCCTTTCTTTTTATTTTTAATGAATAATTCAATTTTATTTTTCCAACAGTTCCCTTAGCAAATTTCTTCATACCTTTTTCAAGGGGAGGCAAAGGAAGAAAATCATTTTTATTAAGGGCCATTTCAATTTCATCAACATAACGGACATACCTTTTTGCTGGTATAAAATCATCTTGATAGCTTGCTCTCACAAGAAGAGTTAAAGAGTCTTCAGGTTTATTTTTCTTATCAAATTGATTAAGGTCGGCATTTACGGTAAAACGGTGGGATCTATTTTTATTATAAGCAAAAAGAATCTTTATATTTCTGGATGTCATGACATCGGTTTCAAAATACCTATGGGTTTTTGAATCAATTTTTACCCATTTATCCATGTCATTAAAAGTTCTAGACTTCTTTAAATTAAGAAGAAAAAGAGAAACTAATTGTTCAATTTTTCTGGATTTTACTTTTTCTTTTTTAGTAAATAATTTTTTGACTGGTCTCAACCTTTCATTTCTTCCAATCACTTTAAAGTATTCTTCTCTGCTATAAACGTCGGCCAGAGTAAAATCTCCCCTTGAGGCCATAAGGTAGGCATCCTTCCCTTGCTCAATATTTAAATTAAACCGGTAGGCCACATCATAAAAATTAGAGTTCTTCTTATTAATTTGAAATCGATAAGGCTTTAACTGAACAATTCCTCCCACAGTAGTCCACACTATATGTCCATCAAGAGTTAGCCATTTATGAAGTGCCGTTACCTGACTGCTTCCCACCCCATAAGTAACTCCTGTATCTTTTACCCTTGTCAACTTAACCCTTACAAAATTATCTCCTTTTTTCTTAGGGGCCTCCTTTAAAACAGAAATTTGATGTTTTCCATTGACTGAAAAGTTGACATCGGAACCATGGACTTGAAGGATAGTTAAATAGCCTGTGGGATCAAGGCCAGTTCCAAAGCTAGCACCCAAAACAACCCCACCATTTAAGGCATAAGATATAATTTCGTCATCACCCATTTTTTTAAGAGATTTCGTGGTTACGGGCAGACGGAACACTTGAGTAATAGGATTCCAAAGCCTCCCAAGATAAGCCTCTCTTACAGCATTTTTTTCAGGCATGTATTTTGAAAGCTTCGGCATAAAGTTTAAATAGCGCTCATTCGCTTTTTCTCTTACAGTATTTGCCGGACCCGTAAGTTTCTTTTTAGGAGCCGCTGCTTTTTTTTTGATAATCCTGGAAAGTTGTTTTTTTACACTTTTAATAGGAAGAATTTTTGAGTATTCTCCAGGGGTTACTTGTCGGATATTAATTACTTCAAAACTAAACCTAGGTCCTCCACCAATGCTTCCTGAAAACCCTGGTATACCTGTAATTTTTAAATATGCTGAAGGCGCTAACCTTAGTGTGATTTTATCAATAACACCATAAGTTCCGCGGACATTATTTTTATCAACGACACTCCTATGGAGATTCATTGATATTCCTGCCGTCACTGGAAGATCAGAAAGAACTGAGGGGGCATCAAAGGTATTATCATATAAGCCTACTGTTCCCCCTTGATTAGTCCCTCCTAATTCTTGAAACAAAAAAAGGGCGACATCCTCTTGCTTTGTGGCCTTATCTAACTCCACCCCAGCAATACCTAAGAGGTCATTCCAGCCTTTGTGAACTCCCTCTCGATTTTCATTGTGACGTTCGGTGAATTTTTTAGATACTTCTTCAAGCTTATCTTTAAGTCGATTTTTGATATCTTCTAATTTTTTATCACCAGTTTCCGAATTTGGATTATTTGTTGAAGGTAAATTTGAAGATGAATTTTCCTGCCCTAAAGAAGTACGACTGGAGCTAAAGAAAAAAAGGATTAAAGAGATTAAAGAGATGAGCAATTTTGCCTGTTTTTTTAAAAACACACATCACCCCTCGAAAACTATAAAAATAATTTCTCTATTATCAAAGATCAATTTAATTTTTACTTATCTACACCGAACCTGCTTTTAAAGAAATCGTTAATTCTATCCCTTTTAAGAAGGTCTTTAACAATAGCGAAAAAATGCTCTCCTTGTTCCCATCTTGAATTACCTATTTTGCAAGAAGCGCTAAAAGCTCTCTCCAAGTCTCTTTGGTTTTTACTTGGAACAGCTGAGTCTCCCTCTGTAAATACCAAGTAGACATCTTTAGGGTCTCTCAAATGAGCAAACCTTATGGGGTCAAAAGAAAAAGCATCTTGCATGACTTTAAAATAATCCTCTTTGGTTTTAATATTTTCTTCTTTCATTCTATATTTTCTATACAGAGCAGCCACCGCTTGTTTTGAATTTGTTAAAATTTCCGCAAAATTACCTCCACCAACAGCAAGGGATAAGGCCTTAATATCTTTATTCACTGTAAAGGCCAGAGATGCCATCAGTCCTCCTAAACTAAAACCAAAAATACCTATTTTATTCTTATCAACATCACCCTCTTTAGTCATATAATCAATTAATCGGTGGACATGGCCCATCGTCGTTACAGTGACCCTTTTGATATGTCTTGTGTGTTGAAAAGGGCTTATAAACTTAAACCCACCTAACTCTAAAATCGCCACTCTATAGCCATGCTTTACATACCTTACTGCCATTCCTATATCAAAGGGGGAAATGCCGTAAACCGGAGGCATAATGATAAGAAGAGGTCTTTTCTGTCCTTTCCATTTTGTGCTTTGGTAAACATAAAACTTTGTCTTACCTATTCCTGGTGTCTCTTTATCATTGACGATATTCACAGTCTTGTATTCTAAAATAACCGTTCTTTTTTCAGTATTAGAAATATTTGACTGTTGATCCTTATCCATTGGTTTAACCCAATAATAGCTCCTAACATTATTTCTTAATTGCTTAAACAAATCGTACGTTTTTGATTTTGAAAACCTTTTTCCAACGGCGCTTTCACCAATCTGTTTTTTTATTCTTTTAACTCCGGCCTTTATTTTTTTAGAAGCCTTTTTTGTAGCATACTTTGTACCTTCCCAAATTTTAGTACCTACCGATACCGTGGAACCTTTCAAGATCCATTTCTTTTTGTATTCATTTTCAAGAAGCTTCATTTTATCTTTAAGCTCTTGTCCCTTAATAGGCTTAAGATTTTTGCACAAGAACCCTTTTGGACATCTATCAATCGGGTTTTTCGGGCAGACTTTGTCCTTTTTATTCCCTGAATAAACACTCCCTGAAAAAAATACCAGGAGGATTATCAGGCCTTTAAAAGTTATTTTAAAATCCATAAATAAAACTCCTTTTACACAGTCATGTTATTTTTTCCCCCAATAACGATATCATAATTTCTTATATGGAAAGATTAATTTGATATTTTTTTCGATCAATCATTTTTTTTTATAATCTAATTTCCTCTAATTTTAATTTAAATAATTATAAAGAATTGATACTTCTAGATGTATTTTTTCAAAATATTTTCTTATTTATAAATTCAATTTCTTTTAACTTCTCTAAATAAAATTATGCTATTTTTTTTGTTTAAATTTATATTTTATTATTAAATTTCGTTAAATTAAGAATTTTTAAAGCCTTGAATTAAATGTATTTGACTTATGATAAAATCTACTTCTTTTCACTTTTTTAATTTTATTAACCAGGTCTTTTTTTTAGAAAGGTTAAATAACCCCTTACTCAAAAAGGTTGAAATTAATTTAAAAAGATTTCATTAAAAAAAATAAATCTTATCATTAAAAATAAGAAATGATTTTCTGCTAGAAAAAAGCAAGATTCTTAAGTGAGAATAGAAAAAGCAAAAGGTTTACAATAAATCTCCAAAAAAGGACACCTTAGATATGCGTGCCATCGTTTATAGTCACAGGGATAAAGAAGGTGTCAAAGAAGTTGAACTCAATCAACCACAGGTTAGACCTAAAACCAACACTCATGTTCTTGTCAAAGTCTTCTACTGTGGAGTGAACCCAGTTGATGCAAAATATAATGTGGGTGATAAACTTCCCCATTGGTTAAATAGTCTTGGAAAATTAAGTATGGATGGAAGGGGAGTTGGTTATGATTTTTCAGGTATTATTTTAGAAACACCAAAAAATGACCCAAATTGTCCCTTTTCTGCTGGAGATGAGATCTTTGGTACTATGCCACCCACAATCGGCAGTTTTAGAGAGTTTATTCTGGCGCCTATTGATCAAATAGCACTTAAACCAAAAAGTTTAGAACTTAGAGAAGCTGCGGCAATTCCTTTAAGCGGCCTTACTTCTCTTCAAGCACTTAAATATGATTTTAACCAAAAAACTGGAAATATTATCCTTATTATTGGAGCCAGCGGAGGCGTTGGCCACCTTTCTGTTCAGGTGGCGAAAAAAATGGGGCTGAAGGTTGTCGCCATTTGCAGTGAAGAGAATAAGTCTTTTGTTTCAGACCTTGGTGCTGATGAAGTTATTGACTACAAAAAAGGTAATGAGGAAATTTTAGTAAAGCTAAGAGAGTCTATTGTTCTTTTAAAAAATCCGGATGAATTAAATGGAAAAAAGAGCTTAACCTTTCATATGGTTTTTGATTGTGTAACTTCTCTTTCTAAAGAAGATAGAGCTTATGATTATAAAAACCTTATTCTAAAAAATAATTTGATTAATGAATTATCTTCTTATGTAGCGATTGGAGGAGAATTTACTGATTGGTTAAAGGCCGGAATAAAAAGAAGAATGGGTTTTAATTTGTTTAAAAAAAACCAAGAGTTATTTTGGGTCAGGTTTCCCCAAAGTGCCCCTTTTTTAGAGGAACTAAAAAATGATTTTATTGATTGTGAGGAGAACCTTAAGCTAAGACCAAGAATTGCTAAAGAGCTTCCTTTCTCAATCAGTGGTGTAAGAGAGGCATTCCAACTTATGAATAGAAGAAGGACAGTTGGAAAGATTGTTTTAAAAGTAAGTGATTAAAAAAAAGCCGCCCAGGAAGGCGGCTTCTTAGTAAAAGTAAACTTCAATAAAATTTTAAGACCTCTCTACTGGTTTTTGCTGGAGGTATTCATGTCTTTTTCTTGTTGCTTCAACAAAAGGAGCATTGCATGGTCTATTTATATAACGTCCAGCTCCTCTTTTTGCTCTGACATCACCATCTAGGTAAGTGACTTCCCCTCGGCTTAAAGTCGCTCTGTTAACGCCTTTTACATTCATTCCTTCAAAAAGGTTGAAATCTACTTTTTGGTGATGAGTTTTAGCTGAGATTGTTCTCGTTGCTTCTGGATCCCAAACAATAATATCTGCATCCGCCCCAGTCATAAGAGCACCCTTTTTAGGGTAGATGTTAAAAATCTTAGCAGCATTTGATGAAGTCACAGCAACAAATTGGTTCATGGTCAAACGACCAGTATTAACACCTTGATCCCAAAGAATGGTCATTCTATCCTCTAGTCCACCTGTTCCATTAGGAATCTTGGTGAAATCATCCCTTCCCATCATTTTTTGATCAGTTGTAAAACTACAGTGGTCAGTCGCCGTTGTTTGAATCATACCAGACTGAATCCCCGCCCATAAGGCATCTTGGTGTTTCTTCGGCCTAAAAGGAGGGCTCATTACATGGTGAGCAGCAGTTCTCCAATCTTTGTCTCTGTAAACTGAGTCATCAATCACAAGGTGCTGAGAAAGGGATTCACTGAAAACAGTCTGACCTCTTAATCTTGCTGCAACAACAGCATCAAGAGCATCTTTTGAACTTGTGTGGACAATATAAACAGGAACACCAATCATTTCTGCAATTCTGATTGCTCTGTTTGTCGCTTCACCTTCAACCTCTGGAGGTCTTGATAAAGGGTGAGCTTCAGGACCTGTCATTCCTTCTTTTAAATATTTTTGCTGAAGATGAGAAACCAATTCACCGTTTTCCGCGTGAATCGTAACAAGCGCCCCTAAGTCTTTGGCATTCTCAAAAGACTTAATAAGAATTTCATCATCGGCCATAATAGCACCTTTGTATGCCAAAAAGTGCTTAAAGCTGTTAACTCCATATTCTGTGGCAAGCGTTCTCATATCATTATAAACGCTATCGTCCCACCAGGTTACAGCAACGTGGAAACTATAGTCTGCCGATGACTTTTCTCCCCATCCTCTCCAAGTTTTATAAGCTTCCATTAGAGGAACTTGCGGGCCAGGAATAACAAAATCGATGAGCATGGTTGTTCCACCTGTCATCATCGCAGTCGTTCCCGTATAAAAATCATCAACTGCACTTGTTCCCATGAAAGGAAGT
This sequence comes from Halobacteriovoraceae bacterium, assembly GCA_002715375.1. GTDB lineage: Bacteria > Bdellovibrionota > Bacteriovoracia > Bacteriovoracales > Bacteriovoracaceae > UBA7317. The sequence continues at coordinate 21,539 of PAZA01000085.1, read as the reverse complement.
TGCATGTGTGTCTGGGGATCGATTCCTCCCGGCATAACATAACATCCACCTGCATCAACTGTTTCAGTATTTGATGGAACTTCTAGGTTTTCACCAATAGCTTTAATGGTCTCACCTTCTGTGTAGATATCACCTCGATAAGTTCTTTCAGCGGTTACAATGGTTCCGCCCTTAATAAGTACACCCATATTTTCTCCCTTTTTAGGTTACAGTTTTAAAAAGCCATAGTTTTTATCACAAGTATTTTTTAAGTGTCCCTACACACCACAAAAGAAAAGAAAAAAAGTTAAATATTCTGCTTTGAGTAAGTTAGAAGAAATAAATTTAAAAAACATTGGAAAGGCTTTGTTAAAAAGCGATTGAGCAGAGGAAAGCCTATCCATTTTAGAAAACTTTTTTCAAAAAAAGCTATAATTTTTCTTATTAATTGCCCTTAGCAACAAAAAAAATGATTAATTATCTCAAGGTCTTATTCAGAGTCTTTTTTACCCTTTTGATCCTTTTAGGCTTAAACTCACGCTTGCATGCAAGGATCTCTTACAACCTGAATCCTTTTTTTGGTTTTCAATTTTTCGGCCAGGCTTCAGTCTATCAGGAAAAGGAAGAGTACAATCTCCAAACGAATGACCTCACCGCTGGGCTTAGGGCCTCTCTTTCTTTCGAAAATTTAAATATTGGATTTGAATATTTTGGAGGTTTAGAAAAATCAGTCAGAATTGATCTCGTTGATGAATGGAGTAAAAATGCCTTCGGAGTCTTTGGAACTTTCAAATATAAATTGTGGGCCTTGAGAACAACCATCTATCTAAGCGCTGGAAAAACATTAAAAAGTGATGGTGATGCAGGACCTGGCAATGAAGGAGAATCAGCATCAGGTCATGGCGCCGGCATAGGCGTTGATTACCAGATTTTCTCCAATCTTCTTATTACTTATGATTATAGAAACTTAAGTTTTGAGAAGATTGGGGATCAGGAGTTAATTCCCGCCAATTATTCAGAGTTAGAAAATAAGGAGTATGTTTTTGGCCTAAGCTACCTCTTTAACTTTGAGACAAGTTTTCTTTAGGAGAAAAAAAGAACGATGAAAAATTCTCTTTTCTTTTTTACTACTATAGTTTTAGTTTTGTCCTGTGGGAAACAAGGACCAAATGGGAATGCTTTTAATTGGAATCAAACTTCGAATCAACCTAAGGGTTATATTTATGTGGCGACAGAAGGAGGCCTTTCTATTTCAAAAGATAAGGGAGCGACTTATTCTAATAAAACAACAGAAAACGGCCTCGGAGATAATGCCGTCAATGAAGTTTATGTTGATAGCAACAATGTTATTTATGCGGCGACAGATGGGGGTCTCTCTATTTCAAAAGATGGGGGTGAAACTTTCACTAATAAAACAACATCCTCAGGGCTTGGAGATAACGAAGTAAGAGGTGTCACAATGGGATCAAATGGGACTCTTTACGCCGCTACAAAGTATTATCTATCCATTTCAATTGATGGAGGGGAATCATGGTCAAAAAAAGGCACCTCAAATGGAATAGGGAGCAATGTTGTTCATGATGTTTCTGTAAACAATGGTGGAACTATTGTTGTTGCTACATACGGAGGGGTTTCAATTTCAATAGATGGTGGAAACTCATTTACCAACAAAAATGCCTCTGACTCGGGCCTTAGCAACAACAATACTTTGAGCGTTCTAGTTTCCTCTGATGGAATTATTTATGCTGGGACAAATGATTCAAACGGTGGTCTCGAAATTTCAACAAACGGAGGCTCAAGCTTCACGCAAAAAACGGCTGCTGAGGGCCTTGTAGGAAATTATGTAACAGGCGAAATTTTTGAAGACAGTGACAGTAACCTTTACATTGGTACCTATTCTGGTCTTTCTATATCGACAGATGGAACGTCAAGTTTTTCAAATAAAAGAACATCCGAAGGACTAGGTAATAATGTAGTCCACGGTATATTTGTTTATTCTTCAAAAATTTATGTAGGCACAAATTGGGGTTTATCAGTATCTGAGGATGGAGGAGGATCTTTTACAAATTTTACAACATCGGTTGGATTAGGCCATAACCAGATAAATGATATTTACGTGAGATAGTTTTTCATGATTTGAAAAAAGGAAAAAAAAATTAGTAATGCAAAAACTAACAATAACCATTTTTTTAGCTCTCTTCTTTTCCAACAATATGTGGGCAAAAGATTATATTGCTGAAGCCGTTATTGTTAGAGGTAACATCACCGTTTTAGAGTTAGGTGAACTTCAAGCAAAAAAAGTCACCAAAGGAACACGTTTTAAAAAAGATGCTTCCATTTTAACAGGTAAAAGAAGTTTTATTAGGGTTCGATATTTAGACAAATCAACCGTCAGTCTGGGACCTAACGGAAAAATGGTCATAAACCAAATTGGAAAAAAAGGAGTGGGGTTAATTTCCCTAATTAAAGGAAAGCTAAGATCAAAAGTGATTAAGAAAAATCAAAAGATTGTAAAAGAAAAAAAGTCTCATCTTCTTTTGATTAAGACCAAAACAGCATCTCTTGGAGTTCGTGGTACTGATTTTCAAGTCATTTACAATAAAACAAATAATGCCACTTCTCTCCTCACTTACGAGGGTGAGGTTCAAATGGCCAAAAATGAAAGATTAAAAAGTAGACCATCTTTTAAAACGAAAAAAGACTCCGATATACTCTTGGAACAACAGAAAAAGATGGAGAAAGTTCTTCAGTCTAAAAAAAGCGTCATCGTACGCCAGGGGCAGTTTTCCGGGGTTACACCAAAACTCAAAAAAACGTCTCTTCCAGTTAAAATTTCGCCTAAGCAGTTTACGGTCCTTTATAAAAATGATGAATTAAAGGAAGCATCTGATTTAAAAGAAATAAGACCCGATAAACTTTTGGCCCAGGCAGATCAAAATGCTCCTCTTGAGGGAGTCAACGACATTAAAACAGGGAACTACGCTCCCAGGTCTGGTGGATTTTTAGACTTAGAAACAGGACTTTATGTAGCTCCGGGAAAGAAAAGTCAACTCAACAAAGATTTGGGAGTTTATGAAGACAAAAATATTGGAAACCTTTCCCTTAAAACAGGAGAATATATCCCACCCAAAGGCCTAAAGCTCGATGCTGAAAAAGGCTTTGTGCCTGATGAAACTTTAACCGATCCAAAAGATATCAAAGGAAGAGAAGAGGTCATTAAAAATCTTAATGAGGACCTTCAAACTCAAAAAGATATTCAAATAGAAAAAGTTAAGCCTAAATCTAAAATTAGAAAGAATCCCACAGCGACTCAAAAGGAAAGACCAAAAAACTATAAATTACACCCAAACCTTACACCCAAAAAAGGAGATTATCTTTCTAAAACCAGCATGGCCTTTAAAAATTTTAACGAAGAATCTAATGTGGGAGGACTCAAAAATTATGAAGTCAATATAAAGGGTCTAGGCTTGGAGGTTGACCTTTCCTATGGACTTACCTCAAAGATTGTCATAGGAGTTAAAAGTCAATTCCTCCAGCACATGAGTTCAGATATTTCTTTTGGTCTCTACTCAAATCTTTCTGGACAAGGTATGGCGCTTAATTACAAAAGTGGTTTAGAAGCACCTGTTATTGGTTTAATTTACAAGAGGCCACGGGACTTCTTCTTTGCATCTTTTAGGCCAAAGGTTTCTAATGGCTTGGGTTTGGCGATTGATAGTTCTGGTAAAATTATTCAGGAAGGAGATATCGTAAGTAAAAGAAATCAAATGCTCTTAGGCTATAAGAAAACCTGGGATAAATTAGATAAATTTTATTCTTTCCTTTTTCAATTGGAGTATTTAGGTCAGCAGATAAAAGAGGTTGATAGTTCTTCTTTTGTTCATGCTATTGATGGAAGCAAAACATCCTTTAGGCTTGGTTTTGAAGCTCAATATGACCTTTCTCAAAATATGGCCCTCAGAGGCGAATTAGGATTCCAAATGGTAGGCAAATCAAACAAGCGCACTTCGAGTAACTTTGTTTCCATGATTGACCCAGGTCCGGTTTTTGATCAAAAAGTTTCCCTTTACTTTCAAAAAAGAGATAATGTCTTTGGGTTCTTCCTAAAAAATATGACAGTAGTAAGTGAAAGTGAAGACAGTTCCCCAACCTACAAAACCAAAATCCAAACTTCATCTATTGGATTAGAATATGTAAAAGAGCTCTCTTTTAGCAAAGGACAATAAGAAGGCCTAAAACCCTATTGGGAACTCAAGACCAATAGAGGTGGCCCCACTTACTTCAGCTTTGTCAAGACTAAGACCTGGTGTCCTTGTATAAGGAAGTTCATGAGCCGTACCATTACTATCATGCCACCTGGATTTAGTTGACATACCATAATTAATTACAAGCCTAACCACAGGAGCAATACTGAACCCCAGCGATAAATAAAGCATTTCCGAACCAACACTTGTTTTCAATTCATAAGGGACCATGTAAGCAAGAGCTAAACTTAAGGAATCATAGACTCTATATCCTAAAAAGCCGCCCACATAATTTTTCCACTCGTAATAATTGGCGGCAGAACATACAGCTACCCATGAATCACCAGGACACGTTTCATTTTCCGACTTAAAGTACTGTCGTGCGAAAGCGACACCCATTGCAATTCCTGACGTTGATATTCCCAGCTTCAAGTTGGCCACAAATCCACTTGCTTTATTCTTTAAGGTACCCTTACCGAAGCTGGCATGGGTATAACTCGGCTCTGTTCTTCCGCCAACAACATAATTAATCCCCGGTGCAATAAAAATTTTTGCTTGTATTTTAAAGGCCATCAAAAAAAGGAATAAAGCCACCATGATTTTTTTACTCATCTAATTTCTCCTTTAAAAATAGCTCAATACTTTTCGCACTTTTTTAATCAAAGTTTATTAATAAGTTTTTAGAAATAATAAATGGGTTAATATTTCCCCGATCGAAAATAAATACTTTGAACTTATTTACAACTCATTAAATTAATTTCTAACAAACAACACAAAAGTCTTTAAAAAAAATTAAAATAAGAGAAAATATATTAAAGAAGATGAAAAGATATTGTTTTAACGAAGGATTCATTCATGGCGCATTCACCGCTTAAGAGCTTAGGAAAAGATGAACTCATTGACCTTTTTGAAATTCATAACGACATTGCCACTTCCCTTTTAAAAGGTTCCCCGAACAAAGAGACCTTTAACAAAATTATTGAAAAGATTATGGAAGTGACGAGTGCTGATGGTGCTACACTCTATCTTGTGAAGGGCGGAAATGAGCTCCACTTTGAAGTTCTCAAGAATAAATCATTTAAAGGCGATAATCAAACTTTCGACCCAATTCCCCTTTCTACAAAATCGATAGCCACAGATTCACTCAATCAAAAAGAAACTATCATTATAGATGACGCTTATTTAATTGATCGCGAATGGGACGTTAATTTCAATAAGGCCCTTGATAAGGAGAAGCACTATAGAACACGCTCTGTTTTGGCCGTTCCCTTAATTGGGAACGAAAACTCACCTCTAGGTGTCTTACAGCTTGTTAACAAAAAAAATTATTTTGAAGAAAAGTGGCCTACAGACCCAACCGCAGTTTCCTCTATGCCAGCTTTTTCTCGCACTGACACTTATCTTACTGAAAAACTTGGGCTCCTTTTTTCTGCCAAAATAGATGCATCTTGATTAAAAGCGAAAAAGACAGATTAAAACAAGTCCACTTTCTTGACCGAGGGTTCAAAAGGACTTTATAATGGGCCTCCCTATCGAGCATTGCTCCAACTAAAAAGGAACCCATAACTCATGAAAAAAACAGTCTTAACAGGTGTCAAACCAACGGGAATGGCCCATATTGGAAATTACCTAGGTGCCATTAAGCCAGCACTCGATGAAGTTGAAAAAATGGGTTATGAGAATACCAACTTTTTCTTTTTTATTGCAGAGTACCATGCCCATACTTCCGTTAAAGACCCTAAAATTTTTAAAGAATACATCTATGATATTGCAGCCACCTGGCTTGCTTTTGGACTTGATCCGGAAAAAGTAACTTTTTACAGGCAAGGAGATGTTCCCGAGCTTTTTGAGCTCACCTGGCTTTTATCCTGCCATACTCCAAAGGGAGACCTTAATAGGGCCCATGCTTATAAGGCCCTTATTGCGGAAAACCAGGCCAAGGGAAATTCTGACCCTGATCACGGTGTCAATATGGGTGTATACACCTATCCTATTCTTATGGCCTCAGACATCCTTCTTTTTGATTCAAATATTGTTCCTGTTGGTAAAGACCAAATCCAACACGTTGAAATTGCCAGATCTATGGCCTCTCGAATTAACGAGCTCTATAAAACAGAAGTTCTTGTTGAGCCCCAAGAGCAAATTAAAGAGGACGTTGCCACAGTACCAGGACTTGATGGGCGCAAAATGAGTAAGAGTTATAATAACTCCATCCCCCTCTTTGTGACGGAAAAGAAGCTAAAGAAGCTTGTTAATAAAATTAAAACAGACTCTACTGGACCTGATGAGCCCAAAGACCCTGATACCGCTTTGGTCTATGATTACTATAAACTTTTTTCAAACGAAGAAGAGTTGAAAGCTTACCGTGAAGCCCTTATTGGAGGTCTTTCCTGGGGAGAAGCGAAAGCCCAGCTTTTTGAAAAAATAAACGACCACCTGAAAGGACCAAGAGACCGTTACAACCAACTTATGGAAAACCCAAGTGTCATTGATAAACTTCTAGAGGAAGGTGCTGTCAAAGCGAGGACAGTGGCCAAAAAAACGATGGCAAGGGTTAGAAAAAACCTTTTGGGTCTTTCTTAAGAAGATTTTTTATTTTTGATATTGAGGGGAAGGTCAGCGATAAAGGTGGTTCCAACATCAACTTTGGATTCAATCCATACCTTTCCTCCAACCCTTTCAGCTTCTGTTTTGATAGCATCCATCCCAACACCACGACCCGAAATATCTGTAACCTTCTCTTTGGAAGAAATTCCTTGATCAAAAACCAACTGAAGAAGTTCTTCATCTTTTAAAGACATTATATCCTGCTCTGATTTAATTCCTAATTTTAAAGCCGCTTCTCTTATAACACCAGGATTAATACCGCGACCATCATCTTTCACTTTTAATCTAAAAAACTCGTTTCCTTTTTCTTCAAAAGAAACTGTAATTTTTCCCTGCTCTGGCTTATTTTTATCAACTCTTTCTGAAGGCCCCTCAATGCCATGATCAACTGCATTTCTAAAGAGGTGGACACAAGATGAAAGAAAGTCTGAATAATCATCGGTATTTATTTTGAGATCACTTTCATTAATAACATACGAAACAAACTTGCCTTGATTATTAGAAACCTCGTTAACAATAGATTCGAAGCGTTCAAAAGAGCCGGAGACTTTTTTAAGAACAAACTCTTCCTCAAAATCTTTAAAAACCTGAGAGTCTTTCCCAAACTTCTTTTGCATAAATTGAGAAGCCTGTTTTATTGAAGTAAACTCGTGAGCATCCTCAGAAAGAAGGGCATTGTTGGCCATCTCTATAATCATTCTATTTATACGCATAAATTCATAAAAAACGTCATTGCATCTTTTAGTATCTTCTTTTAACTCCTTAAGCTCTGCTTCTTTTAGCAGTGATTTCCTCTCTCCACTTTCATCAATCCATTTAGAAACTTTTGACTCAATTTCATGTATAACTTCAACCATTTCAGAGATTCTAAACTGGGAAAAACTCGCCTTAAAAGTATGAAACTTTCTAAAGGTCTCATCCAAAGTCCAGTCACCATCTTCGTAGAAAAAATCAGTTGTAAAATCCTTAAAATCATCAATTAAATCAATAAGCTCTATCGGTCTTTCTATGATGAGAAGAATCATCTGACTCTGCTCTCTTTCTCTTTTAGCTTTCTCTTCAAGCTGCTTTTCTTTCGTAACATCTGTTGCAATACAAATAACTTTCTCAACCTGTCTTGTTATTTTTCCTTCTACAGTTTGGTAGATAGGCCGATACTCTAATTTTAAATGGCGCTTTCCTTTTTGGAATGATTTTGGAGCGAATCCAACAAGGTCCTTAAAAAGAAAACGCCCTCCCCAAACTTGCTTAAGCCATTTTTCAAAAGCGTTTCTTTTTTCAGTATCCATACTTAAGACATTGGCCATATTGCTATAAACGAGGTCTTCTTTAAAAAATTCTGTTGCAGCTTGTGAAACATCTTCAAGAATAACACCATGTTCATCAAAGACCATGAAACCCTGCCCCAGGTTTTCAAGAATGTTTGTGACATCCTTAGTCCTTTCGATAACTCTTTCCTCTAAAACCACATTTTGTTGTTCCAAATCATCGAGAGACTTTTTCAATAAGCGGTGGAATCGGTTTGTATGCATTATCATTGTGTTAAAATTTTCTCCAAGGAAAGAAATTTCATTTTCTTCATTAAATTCAAATTTTATTTTTTTCAGATTGGAGTAATTAACCTTAGCTATCTTTTCAGTTAAGTCTTCAAGGGGTTTCACAAGGACCTTGACGGTTATAGAATAAACGATCAGACACAGACTAATCACAATTGAAAACGTATAAATAAATGCTTTAGTAAGACTATTAATAAATTTTTCTATTAAAGGTTCCTGATAACCAAATATAATCACGTCACCAATCTTTGATTTACTAGCTTTAGAATAGATCGGCATAAAGATAGAGTATAAGTTTTTAGAGGTCTCCTTTCTGTCGGAGACTTTTTCTCCCCCTCTATTATTTAAAAGTAAAAAATCACCCTTTTTAAAAATTAACTTTTCGCTTTTATTAAAAATCGTAATTCCTGCTACTAGTTTTTTTGAGACCAAAAAGTCCTCAATAAGCCTGAAATCATCGACTTGTTTTTCATCCTTCAAAACATTTATAAAAGTTTCTTGAAATGATTCCCCCAAAGCTCTAAGGGAGCCTTCAGCATCTCTTTTTATAACCTGATATTGAAAAATACTCCAAAAGCATAATGCAAAAAATAAAACGCCTCCAAGGCCAAAAAAAACCTTTTTTAATACCTGGTAAGAAATTGATTTTTTTGAAAATGAAAACAATTCCATTTTTTACAAAATTCTCTTTTAGAATAAGGGTTTACACCCCTACTTTTTCGGAATTTTGAACACATATTTTAAGAAAATTAACCATAAACTTAGAAATCTAATTTTGATAGGAACTCAATAACTTTTGGTGGAAAGAAAACATAGGATATTCGTACTTCGGAACATACGGACCAGGGTTATAAACTCCTGAGGATAAACCTTTTTGAACACGTTCACAAATAACCGTATCTTCCTCTTGGACTTTAAAACTTGCATTTAAACTTTTTTGTTTAAGTTCATCGCTTAAAAACCCTTTATAAAAATAATCAAAATAAACGAGGCATTCATCTTCCTTGATTGGCTTAACCCAATTTGTGTCTACCCATTGGCCATAAATATTGACCATAAAGTTTGGGTACATCCAAAAATAGCGTGCAGACTTCCCAACCCTTTCAGGAAAGTCTAAATCACATTTTTTTCGAAGACCTTCTTCCCCGCCTTCTTTTGACAAGCAACTTTGAACAGAATAGTTTTCATAAACATTTGTTTTATATGAATCAAAGTTTACTTGATCAGAAAGACCTGGGTGCATCCAAGGAACGTGATAACCACCATCCAGATAATTATCAACAAAAACTTTCCAGTTACACTTAAGACTGTACGAAAATCTTCCAACAAAAGACATCCCATCAAAAACTTTTTTGTCAAGTAACTCACTTGGGAAAAAGTCTTCCTCCTCCTCTTCTCCCTTCCCTTTTAAACTTCCAAAATAAAGAAAAATGAAAGGGCCTTTAACTTTTAAAGGGATTTCTTTAAGACCTAACTGTTTTACATTTAAACCTTTCAAACTGCCACAGCCAGGAATTTTATTTAGGTCCCCTTTCACACCATAAGTCCACCCATGGTAAGGGCATTGAAAACAATCTTTATTCCCCGAACTCTCTTCATCGACAATAAGACTCGCGTGATGAGAACAGATATTGTAGAAGGCCCTTGGACTTTTCTCTTCGTTCTTGATAACGATATAAGGTAACCCTAGGAACTCTCCAGAAAAGTAGTCGCCCTTTTGAACTAATTGATCCAGCCTCCCAACATATTGCCAACTTTTTTTAAAAACAGATTCCTTTTCAAAATTAAAAAAAGTCGGGTCAGTATACCAAAAAACTTCTGGAGTGATGGCCTTATCAAAAGAGGGCATTTCTTTTTCTCTCTTTTTTAGGGCCTCCCTGTATTTTTCCGCCAATTCAAGCATCATTTTAAGTCCCTTTTACAAAACCTTATCATTAGGAAATGGGTTGCCACCCCTCTTAAAAATCAAGATAATCTGATCTTGGAGTCCTTAACCATAAACTTTAAGGAAAGAAAATGAAACCTAAACGCGTTGAAGTTCTTATAATAGGCGATGAACTTTTAGATGGAAGAGTCGCCGATACAAACACTCTCAGACTTGCTGAGGCCTTAAGCGAGTTCAACATTCAAGTTACTCAGCGCACCACTATTTTAGATGACACTCCCACAATCGTAAAAGAGGCCAAAAGTATTAACGCTAGAGGTACGGACCTTTGCATTGTTAGTGGAGGACTCGGTCCCACAAGTGATGACCTCACCGCTTTGGCCTTTGCCAATTTAGGCAACGTTCAATTAGAAAGGGATACAGAAACAGCTCAAAAAATAAAAGAAAGACTTATAGAACATAAAAGGCCCGTTACTGAGAATCAATTAAAGCAGGCCGACCGACCTGTCTCATCCCAAATCCTTAAAAACTCAGTTGGAACTGCACCTGGCTTCTCTTTTCGTTATCAAGATTGCCTTTTTATGGCCTTTCCAGGAGTCCCAAAAGAATTTGATTTTATGATAGAGGAACATATCTTAAAACCTTTAAGGCAAGAGGCCTTACCTTCTCTTAAAAAAAAATCTTTTAGAAGTTTTGGCCTTTTTGAAGCACAAGTTGACGATCTTCTGTCTGGCCTTCCCAATAAATTTCCCTCAATAAGACTTGGCTATAGGGCCCATTTTCCTGAAATTATAATCACTCTTAAAGCAAGCCCCCAAGATGAACAAACTCTAGAAGAAGCCTCAGAATTCGTGAGAGAACAACTGGGACCTTCTCTTTTTTCTGAAGAAGAAGGCCCTTTTGCCAAGGGACTCATAGAGTCTTTAATAAACTCAAAAGAAACCCTATCCATTGCGGAATCTTGCACGGGTGGATTTATAGGCCACCTTATAACAGAAGTTCCTGGCTCTTCTCAAGCTTTTAACCTTGGAGTCACGACTTATTCCAATGAGTCTAAAATAAAGCTTCTTGGAGTAAAGGAAGAAACTCTTTCAAAACACGGGGCCGTAAGTGAGGCCACAGTGATAGAAATGGCAGAAGGTATCAGAAAACTTTCTCAAGCGACCTATGGACTCTCTGTTAGTGGCATAGCGGGCCCTGATGGGGGCACACCTGATAAACCAGTCGGCACTATTTTTATTGCACTTTCTAAAGAAGATAAAACAGAAACTAAAAAACTTTCTCTGCTCTTTGGCAGAGAAAAAAATAAAATTCTTTCAGCTTTTTCAGCACTTGATCTTCTAAGAAGAAGACATCATTATCCCAGAGGAAATTCTTAACGGCCAAGGAGGTTTCATGAAGTTTAAAGCACGCTTAATCACTCTTTTTTTTCTTTTCAATATCTTTCTCATAGGCACTCCCCTTTTATCTCAAACACCTGAAGAAGTCGGTTTTAAAATTTCTCTTAATAGCGAAAAGGCCAATAATGGTTTTTTGGGTGAAGTTTCCGAGATGAAAATGATTTTGGAAGATGCTCACGGTACAAAGATTTCCCGAAAAATGAAAGGGAAAACCATGGAAACCAAAGGAGATGGGGACAAAAGTATAAGCCAATTCCTTCTGCCAGCTGATGTTAGAGGTACAATGATGCTTACATGGACTCACAAGAAAAAAGATGATGATCAGTGGCTCTTTCTCCCTTCTATAAAAAGGACTAAAAGGATTAGTTCTTCAAGCAAGTCGGCATCCTTCATGGGAAGTGAGTTTTCCTACGAAGATTTAGGGAGTCAAGAAGTCGAAAAGTACACTCATAAGTTAATTAAAGAAGAAAAAAACAAAGATGGGTTGGATATGTGGCTTATTGAGCGGACCCCTAAAAATAAAAAAAGTGGCTACAAAAGACTCAATACCTGGATTATTAAAAAATACAATAACCCTTTTAAAGTTGAATACTACGATCGTAAAAATGAACTCCTTAAAACGGCCACCTTTTCAGATTACAGAGAATATAAAGTTGGAGGCAAAACCCTTTGGAGGGCCAATAAAATCCATATGGTCAATATACAAACAGGTAAAAAATCAACCATCACTTGGAGTAACAGAAAACTTGGCGTTGAATTTGATGAAGATGAGTTTGAAAAGGATTCTCTTTTAGACCAAGACTTTTAGCCTCAACTCCCCTTGGAGGAAAGCTTTTTTGCTTCCTCCACAACTGCCAGGAAACTGTCTTTTGAAACTGGCTTATCAAGAAAAAAGACACGGGAAATCTCTTTATATTTAGCTCTTAATTCATCATCAATAAAGCCACTCAGAAAGATAATAGGAAGGTGCCCTCCCATAGGCTCTAACCTCTCCAAAAGGTCGATAAGGTCACTTCCACTTTTCCCCGGAAGCTTTATATCTGTTATAACAAGGTCAAAGTGCCCGTCACCTGAGTGGTCTAGAATCTCCACACCAGCAGTATAACCATTTGAACAATAGTGTATTTCATAACCGATGTTTTTGAGCCAATCCTCAAAAACTTCAGCAACATCTCTTTCATCTTCAATTAAAAGTACCTTCATAACACTATTATAAAGTACCAAGCCGAAATTCAAAAACCCTTTAGCCTCACAAAATCAAAAAGAAAAAATTAAATAAATACAATAACTTACATCTTAATAATTTGCTTAGCTGTGTACAAAAGTTCCTCTTGGAATGATTTTCTAAAGTCCATAACCCAACTGTACTTCCTTAAAACATTCTTTTTGACACTTATTGATGAGAAACAAGTAATTAAAACGTCCTTCTCTTTAAGCCCTTCATAAAAGCAATAATTGACGGCCTTATTAAAAAACTTTGAAAAGGTTGTTGTTGAAATAAGAGTTGCAATATGAGGCTTTCTTCCTTCAAGAAGAGACTCCAAAACGTTCATAATAAAGACCTTATCCTGGTAATCACTCTCCTTAAAATAATAAAAGGAAGCCTCTGAATTAAAGGAAACAAGAGAAACTTTTTTATTTGCCAACAAATCAATTTGATAGTCAGACTTAATACTGGAATTACGAACCGTAACATTTTTAGAAAGCTTTTCAAAACCATCAGGGTTATGAATTTTATCTTTGGAAAATGAGGTTAGGCTTTTCTTAACCTTAAACTGTAACTTAGAAAAAAGAAATTTGACCCCATCATCATCAAACAAGCCATTATTATCCATGTCCTGAATTTCTGGGTAGGCGCCCAATAACTCATTTTTTTCCATAAGTGAGGAAGATACATGAATATTGCCCTGATTCATGGATTTCATATTTTCTGAAAAAAGCAAACTTTTTTCTTCAATAACAGAAGCGCTGCTATAAAGGGAAAAGGAAAGGGATAAAAACAAACTTATCGCAGCAAAATAGCGGTTCCTTCCAAGTCCAAAGATTAAATTCATAATTTCTCCTTAATTAGTAGCAGCTATTTAATAAAAATAAATTTTCTACTTGATACACAACTTTTATTTAATTTTCCACGTAAAAAGACGGCCATTTGCTTCAAATAAGCCTCAAGTTTTCATAGGTTTTGACCGAAAAATACGGAATGATGGAAGAAATAAAAATACAAAAAGAAGTTCAGATTCAAGCACCGATCAAACTTATTAAGGACACAATCCTCGACACGGCGAACTATCCTAATTTTTTAGACTCTTTTAGAAAGTCCTACGTTCACGAATTCGAGGAGGATTACAGCGATGTCCTTTTCCATGCAAAGGTTCTCATGTTTCCTATTCAATTTAGAATACACACCCAGATAGAAGGTGACTCTGTTATCCGCTTTCACCAAGTCTCTGGTTATTTTGAAAAACTGGAAGGAACCTGGACCTTAGAAGATAAAGGGAAACTAACACTCCTCAAATTTGATGCTAATTTCAAAATGCCTCCCAGGGCCATTTCTACACTTTCTAAAGCTTGTAAAGAACACTTTTTCCCAGAACTTATAGAGTTTTTTCAAAACGAAATTCATAAAAGGATAAAGGCTTCTGCTTAATATGAGTAACAATGATAATAAACAAATTGAATATATGCTCCTTGAATACGTTACAAGAAATTTCTATCATCAATCCTTAGCAAACAAAGTTCAACAAGAGTTAATGTCCATAAAAGACCCCAGGGAACTCTCCACTTTTAAAAATCTCAACCAGTTAAAGACAAGCTATTCGGTTAATACGTGGCAAGAGCTTTACCTTAAGTTTGTTAGCTATCACCATGATAAGGAACAGTATTATGAAAACCAGCTTCAAAACAACCTTGACCTTCACCATATTATTTTAAAAAACATAAAACCCATTTTAAAAAGGTGGGTTACTCTTTCCAAATCTTATGGTGGAGAACCAAGAAAAGCATTTGATTACAATCCACACCTCCCCTTACTCTCCTACATTGCAGCAGAAAGCGGTTTTTTTAAAAGCCTCGAGATTTTTCTCAAGGTCTCCAAATACTCCCGAGACATCATTAAGGATTGCCTACACAAAGCTGCAGAGAAACATCAATACCAAATTGTGAAAATGCTACTCGATAACGTTAAAAACCCTAATGATATAACGGACCAAGACGAACTCCTCTCATGGTCAATAGAAAATAATGATTTTGAGGTACTTCAAAAACTGCTTGATATTGGTGTCTCCCCTAACCGTAAAAAAAATAACAACAAGTCACCATTGGCCTTAGCAACCTTTAAAGAAAATATTGAAATGATTAAAATTCTTTTAAACAAAGGTGCCGATATCAATATCTTAGGGTGTTACCCGCTTATTTCGGCGATTGGAAGAAGGAACATGACGATCATCGAAATCCTCCTGGAAACCAATAAAATTAAGAAGAAAAACCTAGAAAGTGCAATTGCCATTACAAAGGGAAAAATTGGAACCAAAGACATCATGGATATGCTGGTTAAGGCCTTAGAAAAAGCTCCCCTGTAATAGATATTCACTTACCTCTTTGAAAAAGAACAGATTTTTTCTGGAGTCACAACCTGAAGATAATCAGAGACCTTTAAAATAAAAGACTGAGTGAGAAAAGCTGCATTGAAAGCAATATATTCATTTTCAAGAATAGATTCATCTAAATAAAGATCATAAGGTAAAATATCCCTTCCAAAAGGCGGAAGGGCCCCTTTCAAAACACCAACCTCCTCCATTAGTTCACTCTCTGTGGCAAAACGTAGTTTTTGAGACTTTAAAATTTTTCTCACCTGATTAGAGTCAACTGAAAGTGCTGCAGACAAGACAAAGAGACTAAAACCATTTTTTCCCTTGAACAAAATTGTTTTTCCACCAATTTTAAGATCTTCTCCTCTAGAGTTTGCAGAAGCTTCACAATCTGAACTCGGTTCATGATCCACTTCCCTATAGGGGATTCCCTTTAAGTGGAGAAGTTCTCTTATTTTGTTATTTAATTCAAGATTTCCCATAGAGCTCCATAATGAACCCTTCTGGCGTTCAAAATCAAGAAAAAGATGATTTCTCTAAAAAATAATGAGCCTGGCCTTTAGCTGGCCTTTAGATTTGACCTTACAGTTTCGTTAGGGTCTTCCGATAAAATGGCCTTTGCTTCCTCAGGTAAGTCCTCTCTTTTAGAGATCACTTTTTTGACGTAATCATTACCCTTTTTAGAAAGCTCTATGAGAGAATCGGAATCCAGGTCTTTCTTCAAAACAAGTTTCTTTATATTATTTCCCTGTTCCTCACCAAAAACGAGTTCTAAAATAACTTTACCAGGTATTGTCGCCCTTTTTGCTAATTGGAGCTTAACTCTTTTCTCTTCATCCTTAGCAAGCTTTAAAAGTTGCTCCTCCGTCACATTAGGATGCTTTGAAACAAGGGCCCTCGCCCTCCAATTTGTTGCGCAACACAGGGTATCAAGGTCATTCACAGTAAGGTCTTCTCTTTTAAAAATTTCCTCTATCACGCTATCATTTTCATCATTGCCAATCATTTTTTTAATTTGAGGCTCAAGACTTGGGGCCTGGCAAACGGCTTTTCTTACAACAGCTTGTTTGTCCTTTAAAAGGGCCTCATGAATATCGGAGCCCACAGAGGGATTTTTGGCCAAGGCAACTTTTGTTCCGTAATAATCGTCTTCAACAAATCCCTTGGCCACATCAGCAGGTAGAGGGGTTGAAGAAGCAAAAGTTTTCCTAACAAGCCTTTTCTCACTTTTAACCATTTTATTTAAAAAGCCTTCCTCAAACTTGTGGTTTTCCAGAAGGGACGTTCTAACATAATCACTTTCATCATTGGCCAAATCAATGATAATGTCTTCTGAAAGGTCTGGGTGCGAAGCCACCTTTTCCCTTATAACCCAGTTATCTTCTTCAACTAGCTTTTGGAGAACCTCTTCTGGTAAGTCCTTCCGCTCACTTATAATTAATTTTAAGTAATTATTTTTTATGAAAGAGAGCAATGTATTGGTGGAAACCTCCTGTCTTGAAGCTAAGGCCTTCCTGACTCTATGGTTTCCAACTTGGGCCAGAGCAATCAGTTCCTCCTCAGAGGTTTCCGGACTCTTTGCCATTTCTAGTTGCTCATCTTTTGATTTCGCTTTAATTTTTTCGATAGATTCCATTATTCTCATGCCCTCAAATCTTCTGTGATTATGGCATAGAATAACAAATCCTTTGGTAAAAATGGAATCCCGGTAAATTGAGCGACCTTAAAAATCGTAATGCACGACTACTTTAGTTTCATTCTCTTTACTTTCTTTTATTATTGAAAAGCATGTACTTAGAGGTTTGGTAGAAGCCCCTGGCCAAATTCTTCATCTTTTCATACTTCTCAGGGTATTTCAGACTAACATCCTCGTTATAGCCTTTTTCAAGAGTGTAATGGTTCAAAGTACCTTTTCTCCCAAGAGTTTCTTCATAGAAAAAATCTTTTTCCAAAATCCCATACTTTGGAGGTTTAGCATACCAACGGAAGGTAAAAACGCTTCTCTTATCATCAAATTGGGGGTCAAAAATATTTCTTCCCAAAGACAAGTTCTTATCCTTTTTTCCCAAAAGACCAACAATCGTTGGAAAAACATCCAACTCACTCACAAAACGTTCGTCAACCCCACTTTCAAAGAACTCTGGGCCATGGATAAGAAAAGGGACATGGAAACTCGGAAGATCTACTGCTTGCTCCCCGACCGGAATATTTTTCCCTCCACCTCCAGGAAGACCATGATCACCAAAAATAAAAAATACAGTGTTCTTATAATATTTTTCTTTTTTGGCCAATTCGAAAAAGTTGCCGAGCGCGTAGTCTTGAAATTTTAGAGAATTATACTCGGCCTCTGATTTAAAGCCAAAGCTTCGGAGGGCCTTAGTCTTACCTTTAAAGGATGTCTCTTTAAACTGTCCCTTATCTTTGGGTAGAGTGTAGGGTCTGTGAAAACTTGAAGACTGAATAAAGGCGAAGAACGGCTTCTCTTCCTTTTTGAAAACCTCATGAGCTTCCTTAAAAAGGTGGTAATCAGAGATTCCCCACACATCCATTCTTGGAGAGGAGTAATCTCCTTCCTCAAAAACCTTAATCCCCTCTACATTGTGAGTGAAGATTCCTCTAATATTTCCCCAGTTCGCACTTCCTCCAAGAAAGTAATACTTTTTATGATCAGTAAGCGCATTAATAACAGAATGTTGATTAACAATAAAAGGATTCCTAGAGCCCGATTTTGACTGGCTGACGTCAGGTATTCCCGTCACAGCACCAAAAATACTCCTCGCAGTTGCCTGACTTGGAACATAAAAACGGTTGAAGAAAAGAGACTCTTTTCCAAGAGAGTCAAGGTAAGGGGTTGGATTAAGCTTATTCCCAAAAAGGCCTGATTTAAAAGCGGCCATTGACTCCATAACAATAACAACAATATTAGGTGATCCTTTAAGAACTCGGTGAGGATTGATTTGTCTTTGGAAATTAAGACCCTCCTTATCTTTATCGGTCACGCCTAAATATTCAGAAATTGCTGGATAATATTTTTTGGCCAAAAAGACATCATAGTTTTTATCACTATGTTTAAAAGTATCAACAAAGAAGAGGATTGGGTTAAGCGACAGGTTAGAAACAAAGGTGTTTTTTGTGAAAAAAGCTTCTGACCAACGAAGGGGATAAAAGGCAAACTTCCCATAAACGGCTCCAACCCACAAGACAAAGGCAACAACCCATAAAAGTATTTTCTTTTGCCAGGAGTTTTCACCCACTTCAAAACTCTTCCTATTAACAAAAACCTGGTTCAAAAGAAGGTATTTGTAAAATATAAGGAAAAATATAAAAGCTGAACTTATCCAAATGACAGGATAGCTTTGCCAGACCATTTCCAGTGAAATGAGAGGGTTTTTTAAAAACTTTAAGAGAGTGGTATTAACCCTCGTTTCAAGATAACTATAGGTTCCAAAGTCAACAGCATAGGAAAATAAAATAAGGGCCATTATGAGGGTATAAAAATTGGCCCAAAACTTTTTTCCCTGCTTTTTTTGAACGGGATCCAAGCCAATTTTTGAAAAGAAAAAGAAAGGCATAATACATAAGGCTACGAGCCGTAGATCAAACTTCCCACCCAAGTAAAAAGCACGAATAATATCAAAAACCACCCCATCAGCGATCTCTGAAGGAGAATACATAAAATAAAAACCTAACCTTAAAAAAAATAAAATAATTAGATTCAATAAAGTCAGTTTTAAAAGGAAAACAATTCTCATCGGTAAAAAAGCATTCATAATTCAATCCTTCCCAAAAGGGACTTTATGGCCTTTTCCATCACTCAGTCAGTTTTCTATGCCTAAAGAGCGTTACTAAAATATAAATAAGACAAATTGCGGGGAGTCCAAAAGTTGCTAATAGTGGTGTCACCTTTCCATTACTTCCCATTGTCAATAGAGACGAATACAGGAACCAAAAGCCAAAAGTAAAGACGAGAAGAAAAATAACACTTTTTCCTAGACCACCTACTCTTCTATTAGGGTAAAAAAGCCCTGCTATGGGTAAAAATGTAAAAACAAGACAAATAAAAGGCGTCGAGAGCTTTTCAAAAAAAAGAATATCAAACTCTGCCGCCTCAATTCCTAGCCCATCAACCTTTTTAACATAATCATACAAATCATCAATTGCTAACTCATGCACATCTGACTCAATGCTATCAAACTCCGTTGGTTTTTCGCCCAACTCCGTCAAGAGCTCTTTATGAACAGACACGGAGGGGAATCTTTTCTTATTGAGATTATCATAAACTTCCACCCCAACAAGCTTCCAAGTCGTCTTTTTTTCATGAATCGCAAAGTCGGCCCTCACCACGCGGGAAAGCTCCCCCTGACCGTCAAAATGGAAAGAAGAGAACTCATTAAGAGATTTTTTCTCCTTATTATAATAAGAAAAGTGGGAAAAGTAATTCCTACCCTTATACCAAATAAGACCGCTAGCAATAGTCCTTGCCCTAACACCACCCTTTTTATAACCTCGAAAATGGCTCGTCTTATCTAACCAGTCCTTTCTCAAAGAGCGGGCATAAGGTCTTATATAGCCTCCCACCAAAAGCTGAAAGGCCCCCACAAAAAGAGCTAAAAAAAACAAGATTTTTAAGTAATCACTCCTTTTGAAGCCTAACGCAAAAAGAGAAATCAACGCATTCGTTATTTTAAGTCGGTAAATAGAAAAAAGTGTCGCCCCCAAACAAGAAATGGGGACAACCTTTTCCATCCATTTTGGCACTTCTAATACGAAGTTCTGAAAAATATCCTGAGTACTGGCAGCATCACGTAAAAATTCGGAGACAATATTCCCTACAAAAATAATAGAGAAAAGTACGAAGAGCGTTGTAATGAAAGCTCTCAACCACTCACTCAAAACCATTCTAGAGAATATATGCATTGCGGTTTCTAACCTAAGTCAACATTTTCTAATTTCTTGAAATAACTTCAAAGGTTGAAGTTAGCACGAAAGAAGTCTCGGCTCAATTGGTTTTGACCATTAACGTGTAGGAATGGGGTTTAAACACTTTAAGGTTTTAAAAAAAGTTCATCGGGATGCTTATCCCCACAAAGTGCTCAACTGAATCATGCTCTAGAGACAATTCTCTCGTTGAGTCGCTGGCATTATCAAACTCTTCATCAAAACTAAAACTTCTAAGTTCATAATTAAGCGATAGAAAAGGCAATCCCGTATAACCAAGTCCTAGAGAGAATCCAGTTCCTTTCCAGAGGTCTTTATTATTTTGAAGAGGGTCACCACTTCCAAATTCATAGCGGACGCTAGGAAAGTAGGTTGCCCAAACCCGAAGGAGAAGAGGCAAATCATAATTTATAAAAAGACCGAAATAGGTTGACTCCACAGAGCTTAAAGTGGATTGACCAGATAACTTCCAAGAGGCGACATTACTTAAGGGTTTTTTAACCTCTGCATCAAATTGGGAAGCAGCGAAATCAACACCCGCTGAAAAACCTAGTAAACCATACCCTAAACGAGCTCCATACAAGACTCCATCCAACTCCCTCTCATACTTTACCGAGCTCTCAGTTTGAGATGCCTTAGAAAAGTTGAGAATTTTACCAAAATAGGGTTCAATATGGACGGATGCTCTCATATTTCCTGGAAAGGCTTGAACTACCAAAAAGCAAAAAATTAAGTGAAACCAAATTTTCGCCATAACCTTGTCCCCTTTTCTGCGACTTCTTAAATCAAATATTCTTCACCTTCCCTTTTAGGAAAAAATTTATCCGGTGACAATTAGAGAAAAGAAAATTTTTTAAAAAAAGATGATCGTTTTTATTTCTTTAAACACAGCACAAAAATGACTCAAAGTATTCTGTCTTGAATTCTCTAACTACTGTAGAAAAGATTTGCTTAAATATTTATTGGTAGATCCAAAACGATTTTTTAAAAAGACTACCTTTAAGCCTTCAAACTTTTCACTAATCATAAAATGGGGGATTGAAAACTAGATTTTAAAACCATTCATTACCGCTTTAAAAGGAAGTTAATTAAACTTTTGATAAAAACCTTGGAGCCTCCAAAAAATGGAAGTCTTTTTAAGCCTAAAAAATGGGTGACAGAAGAAAAAACCTTTATTTCAAATACGCAAAGCTTGTAAAACCTAGACTAGAGCTCATTTACAGAGATTGGGAACTTCTTAGTTATCTAAGTTAACTTAGTTAACTTAGTTATTTTATGATTATTTTAAGTAGGGTAAATATTGGCAATAAAAGATTAGGGACTTTATTTAGAAAAAAGTGAAT
>PAZA01000084.1 GCA_002715375.1 Halobacteriovoraceae bacterium | reverse complement strand
GAAATTGGGGAGGCGGCACTAGTTAAAAAGAAAATTATTTTTCAAAGACCTTATTTAGCTGATAAGTTTAATGTTTTTGAAACAAAGTTAATTAAAGAGTTTCACAGCATTTTTGCAAATGATTTTAGCTTTTATAATAAGAAATTTTTTATCATCAATCCAAAAAATGAACCGACTTCAGACTTTGATGATAAAACTTTTGAATTGTGGACTAGTAAACAATTTAAATATATTACTCGCTACTTGTTCACCAAAAATATAAAAAAAAGTTCCATAAACTTTAAGGTGGAACTTATTGACACTTATAATAAAGAGATTCTTGTAAGTGAAAAAGGTTATTTCTACTCTAGAAATCTTAGAGAAAAAGCCCACAGGCTAACCGACCTGATCTTTCAAAAAATTGAAAATTTACCTTCTATTTTTAGATCAAAAGTTATTTTTGTTTCAGATATGATGTCTAAAGGTGAAAAAAATACTAAGGAACTTTTCAGTGTTGACTTTGATGGAAGAAATTTAAAAAGGCTAACCTATCACAAGGGAATTGTTATTTCACCATCAGTATCTTCTGATGGAAAAAAAGTTCTTTACACTCTTATAAGAGCAGGAAAGGGTCGCAAAAACCTTAATTTATATTCCATGAACTTAAAAACAAGAAGGCAGTCAATTATTAGTTCAAGAAAGGGAATAAACTCTGGGGCAATATTCACTTCTGATGGAAGAAAAATTATTCTTACACTGAGTCACACTGGAAATGCTGAAATATTTGAAATCAATTTAGCTAGCAATCGATTGCGAAAAATTACGTCTCATTTTGGAGTGGACGTAGATCCAGATCTTTCAAAGGATGGAAAACTTTTGACTTTTTTATCTAACAGGTCTGGAAAGGCAATGATTTATCTTGCAGACCCATCAGGAAGAGAAAAAAACGTAAAGAGGATAGGGTTTGTTGGACAATTTAATGCAACTCCAAGGTTTTCTCCAAAAGGAAGTGAAATAGTTTTCTCTTCTTGGATGGACAACAGTTTTGATATTTTTAAAATAAAAAAGGATGGTAGCCAGATTTATAGGTTAACAAAGAATTTTGGCTCCAATGAAGAACCAATCTTTTCTCCAGATGGTGAATTTATAGCCTTTAGCTCCCTAAAAATAAGGAGGGGAAAAACATCTGTCCAAAATATATACATAATGGATAGTGATGGAGGAATAAGAGGTCAAATAACAAAGAACATCGGTCACTGTACAACTCCTAGATGGTATAACCCCCCGAAAACTTGAGCATAGCGTCAAAAAGTTGATCACTTGAGTCTTTTTGTCTTGTAAAAAATACTGACACGTTGTATTATTTACAAATACCGCATCAAGCACCGTAAGGAGAAAGGATGAAGGATCAATTAAATAAAAATTATTTTAGCTTAGAAAACCTTGAATCATTTTTATTTTCAACTTTGGACGAAAAAGTCTTTTTTGAAAAACTATCATCTTTTTTAATTCAGGAAATTAAAGTTGATAGAGTTCTTTCATACTATCTTCAAGATGGTGGAGAAACCCTTAAGCTTATCGCAAACACAGGAAAAAAAGGAAGAGCACCTAAGCCTACACTTGTAAATCAAGGAGCTGGGGCTTGTGTTATTAGAACAAAGAAGCCTTATTTTTCAAATAATGTTTCAAGAGACCCTGTCTTTTGTAATGATCTTAAAGAAGGGCTTGCCTCTGAGTTATGTGTACCTGTTCTTCATGAAGGCGTTGTTATGGCAACACTTCACTTTCAAAACTTTTCGAAAGGCTTTTCTTTTGATGAAAAATGTCTTTCTTCAGTAAACGAAATCATTCAAAAAATAAGTAAGCCTCTTTCCAATATGAAGATGTATTTAACAGCAAAGCTTTTAAATGAGTCTCTTTTAAAGAAAATCGAGATCCAGGAAAAGAAAATTCAAGGAAAAGATGTTGGCCAAATAAATAATCCATTATTTAAAGTAGAAGATAAAAAAATAATTGCAAACTCAGATAGCATGCTAAAGGTTCTAAGTTTGGCAGAAAAGCTCTCTTACACTGACATTAATTTTCTTATTAAAGGTGATAAAGGTGTGGGTAAAGAGTCTGTTGCGAAAAGAGTTCATTGTAAAAGTGCGAGAAAGGAAAAGTCATTTGTTACCGTTGATTGCAGTTCTTTAGGCTCAAATGAGTTGAATACTAGGTTATTTGGAATTGAACAAACTAAAGGTGAAAAAGTTATTAGCTTCCAAAAGGGGCTTCTTGAAGTTGCTGATGGTGGAACACTTCTCCTTAAAAATGTTGAAAGTTTGGGCGAGGATATTCAGTGCAAGTTAAATCACTTTTTAAAAGAAAAGATGGGATATCGCATAAACGGTAGATCTCCTTTTTCATCAAACGTAAGAGTTATAGCAACAACTAATGTAGACCTGAGTCAGGAAGTTTTTTCAAAGCAAGCCTTTAAAGAAGATTTATTCTATAAGCTGAATTCATTTACCCTTGAAGTTCCAAGTCTGAAGGAAAGAAAAGAAGACCTTCCTTCACTAGTGGGCCACTTTCTTTCAATGGAAGAGTTCAAGGTGAATGGAGAGGAAAAGTCTCTTTCTCCAAAGGCCATGAGCAAATTAGCTCAACATGTTTGGCCAGGTAATATATCCGAACTCCAAAATGTGTTAAAGAAAAGTGTTTTGATGACGCAGTCTGGTATAGTTGAGATTTCACACCTTCCAGAGCTAACAACTGCAGATATAGAAGTAGAGGAAAAGAGCAAGGAAGAAGAAGTATTCGTAGAGATGACTCTTGGTGACCTTGAAAAGAAGCATATTTGTAGAACTTTGAGCTTTCTTGGTGGGAATAAAACAAAGACAGCAAAAACTTTAGGGATTACTGTTAAGACTCTTTATAACAAGCTGCATAGTTATGGAATGATTACTTCACAGAGTTAAATGGAATGAATGAAAAAAAAACTTTATAATCTTGTTTTAAAATTATAAGACTAAGGGAGATAAATAATGAGCGAGGAATTAATGTTAGAGGAAAACAAAGATAAGAAAACTCCCCAGGAAAACTTCATCACGCTTAGAAACTTTAGAAAGTCACCTGAGGTTGAGAACTTCTATAGGTTTATAAGTGAAAATGACCTAAGAAGAGAAGCTCTAATGATTTTAGAGGTTATTACTTCAAAGCTAGCTCAAAAAAAGAAGAAGAAATCAAGAAAGATCCAATAGGAAAAGCCCTGTTAGATAAAGCTTACCGAGTTTTCTTCTCATGCATTTCATTCGCTTCGTCCTAGCGAAAAAATAAAACTAAACTATTGAGTTATTCTAGTCGAAAGGCTTCATATGAATGGCTCCCAAAAAATAAGAAGAGTTTTTGATCCAATTTATGGGTTTATCAGCTTAACCCCAGTCGAGTGGGAGATTATACATTCCCCTTTTTACCAAAGATTAAGATGGATTAAGCAACTTGGTTTTTCCTTTTACCTTTTTCCTGGAGCAGAACACTCTCGTTTTGGTCACTCTATTGGTGTTATGCATAATGCTCATAAGATTCTTGAGTCATGTGGAAAGGCCGTAGCTGAAAGTGACCTCATGTCTTCAACTCCAAAGAATAAGGACGTAGAGTTTCATCAAGCCATAAGGCTTGGAGCTTTAATGCACGACTTGGGAACATTTATGTTCTCACACACTACGGAGATGGCCTATATAAAGTTTGGAGAGACTACCAAAATAAAAAATGGGAAAGGCCTTGCTGATAACCATGAGCACTTAGGTTCCTTTATTATTAAAAACACCGATTTTAAAAGTGGTATTACCAATATTCTTAGGCAGTATGGTCATGATCCCCAGAAGATTTCCAATTTAGTTAAAGGAAACTCACCAAGCGTGCTAGCTAACCAAATCCTTCATTCGGAAGTTGACTGTGATAGAATGGACTATTTGTTGAGGGATGCCCACTATACTGGTTTAAAATATGGAACTTATGACAGACATTACCTTCTTCACCACTTTAAAAAAGAAATTGTGAGCGGGCAAGAAATCTTAACAATCAAGGAAAATGCAGCTCATTGTGTGAGTGACTTCCTTTCTTCAAGGTTTAACTGGTACTCTCAAGTAATCAGATCCCCAAGAGGTGCAAAATACGATGCAATAGCAGAAAAGATTTGTTTTCATCTTTTAGAGGCAGGAGAAATATTTAAGTATAGTGATTTATTGAATCTAATTGTCGACTCACCTGAGCACTTTTATCAGTTTAATGATAGCTACTTTATGAATAAGGTGCATAGTTGTTACATGTCAGGGAAGTTTGATAAATTTCCTGACATTAAAGATATGGCATCAACACTTTTATTTTCTAGGGGGGCGAAAACCATTAAAACTCCAGAATTTAGGCAAGTTCTTCTTAATCAGGATGATTTTCAAAAGAATCATAAATTTTATAAAAAAGTAAAAAATAAGTTAGATGAATTAACAAATTATGTGGGTAAAAATGGTGATATAAAGGACTGGATTATTCCTGACCTACCAACTAAAGAGATCACCTTTGTAAAGTCCTATAATAAAATTGTTAAAGATAAGGAAGGTCCAAATCTTCTCTTGGAGAGAGACCCTGTAAAGATAAGTTTTGAAAATGGGGATATAAAATTATTAGCCGAAGTAGAAAACTCAATAATTTCAAGTCTTCAAAAAACTAACAATTATATTCCAAATGTCTTTTGTTCCTACTCAGCATATGATCTTCTTAGAAAAGAAGGTTTAATTGAAGAAGATTGATATCACCAAATGATCAAAACCTTTATTTTCTATTACACTTCCCCTAAGATATAAATAGGTCTCTTATTTTTAAAAAACTCAGTGTAAAGGACCTTCTATCTTTAGGGTCATTTGAATTATGCAAATACAAGCTGGAACATTAAAGAGAAAGAACTTCTTAAGAGGGGGAATTCTTCTTACTCTCGAGAATTTATCCGTTAATTTTGGTGATAAAAAGGCCCTAAGTAAAATAAATTTGAAAGTTGCTAAAGGAGAAATTCTTTTCGTGACAGGAGTTTCTGGAGCGGGAAAAACAACCCTTTTGAGGTGTATAGCAGGGGACGTTAACCCGAGTAAGGGAAAAGTGAATGGGATTGAGAGAAATATTTTTATTTCAAGAGTATTCCAAGATTTGAGACTTATTCAGGATTTAAGTGTATGGGAAAATCTAAGACTGTCATTCGATCCTCTAATATATAAAAACCAAAAGGAATTTAAGGATGAAGCGGTTCGATTATGTAATTTTTTTTCCATAAAGGATCGTTTAAATGACAATGTGATGAATTTAAATGGAGGCTTGAAGCAATTAATTGCGCTTATTAGATCCCTTTTGAGTAAACCAGAATTAATTTTGCTAGATGAGCCCACAAGTTCTTTAGATACAGAAAGTGCATTAAGAGTTTTTGAACTTCTTGAAAAACTCAATGAAATAAGCGGCTTAACTTGTATTTGGGCCACACATAATCGAGATTTAGTGAAAAAGTTCAATGGTAATATTGCCTACTTAGATAAAGGTAAATTAATTTATTCAGGACATGCATGTTTTATCTAAAAGAATTTTTTAAATGCTTTCAATCAAACCCATTTAAAGTAATTTGCTTATGCATCTCTTCAATTTTTCTTGGTTTATCGATTACTCATAAAGATTTGATTCAACTTAAAATAAAAGATAGGTTTTCGGAAGAAATTGTGACACCTCATTTTTATGCTCTTCTCTCAAAAAAACTTAATCTAAAAAAAATGAAAAATAAATTGATCTCTCTTCCAGGAATTAAAGAGATAAGTTATCTGGATAGAAAAAAAATTAAAAAAAAAGTTAATAAGGAAGTTGGCTCTTTAAAATTAAATAAAGCTCTCTTTAAGAAAAAGTATACGGCATTAAAGGTGGTATTTGATTATGACTTGTCTTTGGATGGTCAAGCTCTTATTAAAAGGTACTTAAATCGATATGTAGGAGAATTAGATATTGTTATTGGAAAAACGATTGGAGAAAAGAGGTATAAAGAGAGAGTTGCTAAAGAAAAAGTTAAAATAAAGAAAATATATTGGGGAAGTATTTTTTCTCCCTTAATGATCTACTGGATAATATCTTTTTTCGTTTTTAGTAAGGGGATTTGGAAAAAAAGCTATTTAATAGAAAATTTTCAAAGAAGGAGAAACGTTCATTTCAAAATTATGTTATCAGGTATTTCATTTCTTATTTCGATAATTATGACTTTTTCTCTAATAAAAAAAGGTTCTGGAATGATAGAAATATTTTTTCTAATTATTTTATTCTTAGCCTTTTTAATCTTAGCTAATTTCAAGTATAGAGAACAAAAATGGACATGATAAAAAAAGCAGGCAAGGTATTCTTATTTTTTGCCATATCAATTTCATTTTTTAACTTTAGTAATTTAGCTAGAGCAAAAAGTAAAATTAGCAATGTAAGATTTAAATTGAATAATCAAAAGAAGGAAATTAATTATTTAAAGAAAAAATTTGAGAATTTAAAGGAATCTTTGAATAACAATAATAGGAATTTCTTAAAAATTCAAAAAAGAAAAGCTTACGTTGAGATGTCCCTTAATAAATTAAAGATGGAATTAGATGGTAATGAAAAGGTTTTGAAGGAAAAAATAATCGGTGTAAGAAGAATTTTTTCAAACTATATTGTGTCTGAGTTAGAGAATGAGCAGGATTTAGAATTTTTATTAAATAAAAGAGATCAACATTTAAAGTTAAAAAGAAAGATGATGGAAATTAATAGAGATGTTGATTTTAATTTAAGTCTCAAAAATGAAATAAGGGACTTAATTACCAAGTTTGAAAAATATGATAAAAAGCAAAATGACCTTATATCTATTTTAGTTTCGTTAGAAAAAGAGAAGAAAGAAATAAAAGGAAAATATAGATCAATTTTGAAAGAGAAGAGTATTCTAAAATTTAAATTGGGTCAGTTAAAGAAGAAAGGGTCTATTCTTCTGGGTAAATTAAGAATTCCAATAAAAAAATACTATGAATCAAAAATAAAGCCAAAAGGTATTACTTTCTTTTATAAAATGGAAGGATTCCTCTTATCTCCAGGAAAGGGTAAAATTATTTATTCAGGTAAGCTATCAACATATGGTGATATTATAATCATTGATCATAGTCATAAGATAAATAGTGTTCTTTTGGGAGATTTCTCGAATACCTTAAAAAAAGGAACAATTGTTAAGAGGGGCCAGATTATTGGACGACTAAAAACAACCTTAGAAAATTCTAATCCCTATTTTGAGATTAGAGAAATGGGAAAAGTTCAAAATGTGATAGGTTTTTTAAAAGATAAAAGATTAAAAAGAAAGAATAAAACAATTTAATATGAGGTTCTCATGAATATGTTCTTAATAAAGAATGTTAAAGTTTTTCTACTTTGTTTTCTTTTATATATTACTCCTCAATATTCCTTTAGTTCCGATAAAAGTAAAACAAGTCGATTTGAAAAGTTAGAACTATTTAATAAAGTTTTGTACTTGGTAGAATCTCAATATTATAGGCCAGTTGATTCCGAAAAATTAATTGAAGGTGCAATAAAAGGTATGATGAATACTTTGGACCCTCATTCTGCTTATTTGGGAAGAGATATTTTTTCCAAAGTTCAAGAGGAAACTAAGGGGGAGTTTGGAGGGCTTGGAATTGAGGTAACTCAAAAAGATGGAATGATTATTATAATTACTCCAATTGAAGATACACCAGCTTTTAAGGTTGGGTTAAAATCAGGGGATAGAATAGTAGAAATTAATCACGAATCAACTATTGGGCTAAATTTAGATCAAGTTGTTGAAAGGATGAGGGGAGCACCTAAGAGTAAAATAATTATTGGTGTTATTAGAGACGGATCTGATGGCGTAAAAAGATTCACTATTGTTAGGGAAATAATCAAAATTAAGGCGGTTAAAGCATATGTTTTAGATGACCATTATATTTGTATCAGGTTGACTCAATTTCAGAAAAACTCCTCTGATATGATTAAAAAGTCGTTGATTAAATTGACAAAGAACAAAGTAAAAGATCAAGAGCTTAAAGGGATTATTTTAGATTTAAGGGCCAATCCTGGAGGTTTATTAGAAGAGGCCATTAACCTTTCTTCTCTTTTTTTAAAAGAAGGCCTTGTTGTTATGATTGAGGGGAAAAACTCAAAGAGCAGAGAAAAAAGATATGTCAAAAAAGGTGGGTTTAAGAATTTGAAGACGCCTATTGTTCTTTTGATAAATGGGGCGAGTGCTTCAGCATCAGAGATTGTCGCCGGAGCATTGCAGGACCAAAAGAGAGCTGTATTAATGGGAAGCCGCTCCTTCGGCAAGGGCTCTGTACAAACTGTTGCAAAGATAGACGATGAGAAGGGGGTTAAATTAACAATTGCGCAATATATGACGCCTAATGGAAGGAAAATACAGGCGATAGGAATTGACCCTGATGTTAGGGTAGAACAATTGGATAATGCATGGAGAGGTATGGCAAAAAAAGGTTCTTTTGTTAGAGAAAAGGACCTGAGAAACCACTTAACGGCTACTATTGAAACAAATGATGAAAAGATAGAAAGAGAAAATCGGGAGAAGTTTGAGAGAATAGAAAGGATTAAAAAGTTAAATATTAAAAAAAGGCTTAAAAAAATACAAAAAGAATCAAAAAAGAAGGATTTTGTGTATAGGAAGTATAACCCGCAAGACGATTTCCAAGTCATGCAAGCTTTAAATTTTCTAAAAGGTGTTGCTAAATTAAAAAATTGATAAGACATTGTTACGTTTATGAAGACTTTAACTGTATCTGAAGCTGTCTTAAGCGTTAAAAATGTATTAGAGAAGGAAATAGGTCATCTTTTAATCCAAGGTGAAATTACAAACTTAACTAGCTCTGGTGCTGGGCACTACTACTTCTCTTTGGCAGACTCTGAGTCTATACTATCTGCTGCCCTCTTTAGAATGGACGCTTATAGAAACCCGTCATTAAAAAATCTCAAATCTGGTGACAAGGTTGTTTGTTATGGACGAATTAATGTTTATCCTAAAAAAGGAACTTTTCAGTTAATTGTAAATAGAATTAACCCAATTGGAAAAGGTGAGCTTAAAGAAAGGTTTGAACGTCTAAAGTTGAAGTTATCTAGAGAAGGGCTTTTTGATGTAGACAAAAAAAAAGCTATTCCTCGCTTTCCTAAAAAAATAGGTTTGATAACTTCTAAAGAAGGAGCAGCCGTCCAGGATTTCCTTAAAGTTTATAAAAGAAGGTCTTTATGGGGTCACGTTGTCGTTAGTCCTGCTTTGGTGCAAGGAGAAAAGGCTCCTTTAAGTTTGAGGAAAGCGCTTGAGAAGTTGATTCGTTATGACTTTTCATTGCCTGAGAATGAACGCTTTGATGCAATTATTTTAACAAGAGGTGGAGGGAGTTTAGAAGATTTATGGGCCTTTAACGATGAAGCTTTGGCTTGGGATATATTTAACTGTCCTATCCCTATAATAAGTGCCGTTGGTCATGAAGTTGACTTTACAATTTCCGATTTTGTTTCGGACTTTAGGTGTGAAACACCATCAACTGCAGCTGAGCTTCTTTCTGAAGGCCAAACTCAAATCAAAAGACAATTGATGTATTTTTCAAAAAGTCTTCTTTCGGTCATTGAAAGTAAGATGATAAATTTGAAAAGAAAAACTGAAAAGGCTTCTCCTTCGGCAATTTTAAGAGAGATATGGAAGCTTTTTAATGTTTATGAAAGAAGGCTTCAAAAATTTGATTTAAAGAACAGGCCTTTTGAGCTTTTGAAGATGTATGAAAAAAACCAAAGGTTGGATGAATTACAAAATGCACTTGAGAAAGGTATTGAAAAAGAAATCGTAACAAAAAATAATTTTTTAGAAAAAGTTTTTGAGATGTTAAGGTTACTTGATCCAAATAATATCTTGGGGAGAGGTTATACCTATTTGATTTCCAACAAAAAAGTAGTGAGTAATTACTCCCAATTTGATACTATTAACCGAGATGAGCCTCTTGAAATCGTTTTCAAAGATGGAAGGGGGAAAGTAAAAAAAAGTTAATAATGGAGTCATTTTTTAAGAGGGTGACATGTGAATATCTTAAAGCTTCCGATACTTCTTTTTTTAATTTTTTTGTTTTCTTGTTCAAGTACTGATGTAAAAGAAGAAAAAATTTCAAAACGAAATAGGATAAAAAAAATTGAACCGACTCCTGTATTGAAAAAAGTAAAAGAGAAGGTTTTTAGATACGAAGTTAAAAATATAAAGATAAGGCCGGGAGAGGTTGTAAAGCTAGATTTAAATAACCTTTCTATCTCAGATAAAGGTAAGATCCAATGTAAAAATAAGGAAATTCCTTTTATCAAAGTAAATGACATTGTTACTTTTTACGTTTCAGAAAGTTATTTTTCTAATTTATTACCTTTTAATTGTGATTACTTTTTTGAGAATGGTCAAAAAGTTGAATTGGCTAAATTTAAAATTGAAATAAAAAAATTTCCTTTTGAAAAATTAAATGTAAATAAAAAGAAAGTTTTTTACTCGAAGAGAGATTTGAAGAGGATTATAAAAGAGAAAAAAGAGTTAGATATTATTTATAGTAATGGATCAAGAGAGCCCTTTTTTAATGAACCTTTTAAAATCCCTTTAAGATCAAAAGTAACAAGCATATATGGTACAAGAAGAATCTTTAATAACAATAAGAAAAGCCAACATTTAGGGACTGATTACAGGGCAAGAATTGGACACCCAATAAGGAGCTCTAATTCAGGTATGGTTGTTCTTTCTAAAAATCTTTTCTTTTCGGGTAATACAGTTATTTTGGACCATGGCATGGGAGTTTTTACTCTGTATGGACACTTATCCAAATCAATTGCTAAAGTAGGGCAACTTGTTGGCAAAAATGAACTTTTAGGAGCAGCAGGGATGACTGGAAGGGTGACTGGTCCCCACCTTCACTGGGGTGTAAAAGTTCATGGGCAATGGGTGGATGGTGACTCTCTCGTAGATCAAATATAAACAAATAAGGAGACCTTTTGTCTATCAGCTTACTTTCAATTACAACAGTTTTTGTGGGAGGAGGGGCAGGAGCTTTATTGAGATGGTTTTTAACTTCTGTAGTAAATAGTCAGCTTAAAATTTTTTGGACAGGAACACTTTTTGTTAATTTATTGGGTTCATTCATCTTTTTTCTTTTATCAAAAATAGAGTTGCCAACTTCTCTAATCAATTTGAATTTAGCTTTAAAAACAGGACTTTTGGGGTCTCTAACAACGTTTAGTACTTTCTCATTTGAAATAATTACTTTATTTAGAGATGGAAAGGTTTTGGAAGGTTTGTTAGTTGCTTTATTAAATTTTTTATTTTCGATTCTTTTAGGTGTCTTGATTTTTAAAGATGATATTTTTATTTGAGCCGTTTTAAAATAGAAGCCAGGCTTTAATAAATATACTCAAGCGGGAAGTTGAAACTAGTCATTTTAACTGAAGAAAAAGAATCTAATCTTTCTAATAGATCGTCACTATCGGCAAGATTAGCACCATCAAAAAGAAGGATCTTTTCAGGGTTTCCAATATTTTGCTGGATCAAATTCATTAAAAAATTTTTTATTTGAGGATCGATTCCATTTTTTTTATGCTTATTCTTTTTAAATTTAGAGTGTTTAGATTTTACATATTGAAGCAACTTTTTTTTATGTCCAGGGTACCTAAATATAAGTCCCGATTTTTTGTGGAGTGAAAATAAAGGGTAAACAATAAATTGTTCAGGAATTAAATGTCTTATGACTAAAAACTTACCCTTAAGTTCATCTTTTGGATATTCCTTGGCACTTTCTTGAAGGAATTCTTTTTCTAATAGATCTAAAATCTCCATTTTCAGTTCATTTTTAAATTTAGAAAATACGCTTGAAAAGGAAACGATGGCCTCATAGAGGGTCCCAAAAAGTTTTATTGTTAAGATCTCCCAATCTAAAGTTTTCAGTTTATCTATAAGAAGGCTTTGTTCTTGGGGTGAATTGGCACAAGGAATAGAGAAAAGTATCACCCCATCTTTTCCTTTAATGCTTATAAGGAAAGGCATTTTTATTTCTGCTAAATCTTTTTTAATTTGATCTTCAGGTGTTTGTTTTTTTATATGTATTTTATCAAGTTCAAATTTATTTCTAGGGTAATAGAGGTGATTTACTTTAGTGATTCCCTTTTTAATGAAGATATTAAGGAAGTGGATTAATAGTTCAGCAGTGGCAAGAGCATCATCTAAAGCTCTATGGGCTTTAGCGTGTTTGATTGCAAAGATCCTACTCATATAATTTAGATTTGAGTTTAGGAGGTTTGGAATAAGGTTCTTAGTCATTAAATTTGTACAAATGCTTCTATTTTTTCTTATAGGTAAATTAAGTCTTTTTAAAACAGAATTAAAGAAGGGAACATCAAAGGATGTATTATGTGCAACAAGGACAGAGTTTCCCATAAAGTCTAAGATCTCGTTAATAACTTCATGAATTTTAGGGCACGTTTCGACGTCACTTTGACTAATTGAGGTTAGTTTTTGAATAAAATCTGGTATTTTTATTTCGGGATTTATAAGAAAGTGCTTTTTTTCAATTATTTTTAAGTTTTGTATCTTTATTAAGCCTATTTCTATTATTTTATCGTGGTTATGGTTGCCACCAGTTGTTTCTAAGTCAAACACACAGAAATCTATATCTTTTAATAACTTTATTGAATGTTCTTCAAGGGACTTCTGGTGGTGATCTTCAAAAATTCTTTGTTTTTCCATAGTGAATAAGTCTGAATGTTACAATTCTATAATGATATTTTACAAGTTTCTTAACAAAAAATGGATAGGGAAGTATTATTCCTTTGTGTGATATGTATTGGGGTTAAATGCTAAGGGCATTAAATCTTTAAATTTCATAACTGTTTCATTTCCTTTGTCATCACCAATAATTACCTCCAAGTTTTCATCTGAAAACTCACTCATAACTTGTCTACACAAGCCGCAAGGAGGCCAACCTTGTTTTGTGTAGATGTAGACTTTTTTAATTTTTTGCTCTCCCTCTGAAATAGCTTTCCAGATAGCAACCCTTTCAGCGCAGACGGTTCCACCAAAACTGCTGTTTTCAACGTTGCAGCCGTAAAAGTAATTCTCTGAGTCTGTTAAAATTGCACTTCCAACTTTGGCTTTAGAGTAGGGAGAGTGGGAATGTTTTGATGCTTTAATGGCCAGTTCACGAAGCTTTAGATTTTGATCCATAACAGGTTTATTCCTCATTACCAATCTTTTTGATTGCATTTGCAAGGAGGGTGCTAAAGAAGCTCATAACTTTTAACGCTTGCTCCTTAATATCCTCATGTTTCAAAGTTTCATCTTTGATTCCTGCCGCCATATTTGTTATGCAGGAGAGGCCACCTACTTTGACTCCAAAGTGATTCGCGGCTATTGTTTCAGGCACAGTACTCATGCCAACCATGTCTGCCCCTAGAATCCTGAGCATTTTTATTTCAGACGGTGTTTCATAAGTTGGACCAAGTAAACCTGCGTAAACTCCCGATTTCAAATCGGAGTTCATGTCTTTAGCGGATTCGATAAAAGCTTTTTTAATATCAGGATGATAAGCGTTCGACATATCTGGGAACCTGGGACCTAGTTCAGACTTATTGGGTCCAATAAGAGGGTTTTTCCCAGTCAGGTTTATGTGGTCATCAATTAATATAATATCGCCAGGGTTATAATCTAAGTTTATCCCTCCAGCAGCGTTTGTAAGGATTAAGTTCTCTATACCTAAGGTCGCAAGAACTCTAGTTGAAAAGACAACTTCTTCCATACTATGGCCCTCGTAAGCATGAATTCTGCCTTGAAGGACGGCGATTTCAATGCCTTCGACACTGCCTAAGATAAGGCGTCCTTCGTGTCCTTCAACATTAGGGTTTTTGAAATGAGGAATCTCTGAATAAGGAACCACTTTAGGATTTTCAATTTTATCTACAAAAGCACCTAAGCCAGACCCCAGAACAACTCCAATTTTGGGAGAAGTTGATCGAAGGGATTGGATATATTTAGCTGATTGTTCTAATTTTTCATACATTAGTTATGGCTCCACTTAACAGAAGTTTCATATATGAGAGGACGCTTTTTGAGAGGAATTTTTGGTTTTACTTTTATATCTTGCTGAGCAAGGTCTTCTTCTATGTTTTTAGCAAGTTGGCTTTGATTTTCATGATGATAGATTGTGAGTATAGGGTCTCCAACTTTAACCCTGTCTCCTATTTTTTTGTGGAATACAAATCCTACACTTGGATCAACGATGTCTTCCTTTACTAATCGTCCACCTCCTAACTTAACACAATGAAGGCCTATCTTTTTTGTATCCATGGAGTGAATATAGCCACTTTTTGTCGATAGAACTTCTGTTCTTTGAGTGGCAAGTTTAAACTTTGAATAGTCTTCAACAAAGGAGGTATCACCGCCCTGGCCTTTTAAGAGGTCTACAAATTTTTCTAGTGCAGAGCCGTTTTTAAGTGCATTCTTTGCCATCTTTATACCGGCTTTATGTGTTTTGGCTAAACCTGCAATGTGAATCATGCCACCAGCTAATTCTAAGGAAACTTTTGTAAGGTCTTTGGGTCCATTTCCTTTTAATGTTTCAATACTTTCAATTATTTCAAGACTATTACCTACGGCCATACCTAAAGGTTCTGACATGTCTGTAATCATGGTCATAATATTTTTGTTAAATCGAAGTGCGGTATCTTGAAGACTTTTCGCAAGTTTACGAGCTTTTCCAAGAGTTGTTAGGAAGGCGCCTTGACCAGTTTTAATATCCATAACGATTCCACTAGCCCCCTCAGCTAGTTTTTTACTCATTATGGAAGCTGTGATGAGTGGAATACAATCAATGGTTGCAGTGACGTCTCTAAGTCCATAAATGATTTTATCGGCAGGGGCAATATCCTGAGTTTGTCCCATAAGTACAAGATCATTTTCTTCAAGAATTTTTTTAAACTCATTAATGGATAAGCTGGTTTTAAAACCTGGTATAGACTCAATTTTATCTGTCGTTCCACCTGTATGGCCTAAACCTCTGCCAGAAATCATAGGAACTTTAACTCCACAAGCTGCCGCAATTGGAGCAAGTATGAAGGAGGTTTTGTCTCCGACTCCACCAGTAGAATGTTTATCTATTACTCTTTGTTCAGGAAAATTTAATACTTTTCCTGAGTAGAGCATCGCATCTGTGAGAGCACTTGTTTCATCTGTGTTAAAGCCGTTAATATGAATTGCCATTAGAAGAGCCGTCATTTGATAGTCAGCTACTTCACCAGATAGCAAACCATTAATGAACCACTTAATTTCTTGGGAGGAAAGCTGCTTACCTTGACTTTTTTTTTGGAGTATTGTGTAAGCAGAGAAGTCTATCTGACTTGTTTTTCGATTTTCTGTTTTTTTTGTTGAAGAGGTTTTTTTTTCAACCTGATTTTCTAGCATAGGAATTACCTGTTTTAACTAATTGGACCGAGATGATCCGTCACAATGCCCAATCCTTTTAAAAAGGTCCACCATGATATTCTTAATTCTGATGAGTTGTAAATATGAAATGACTTTAATAAGCTATTAGTTTCAGGAAGATAGGAAATAACTAAAATATTGAGGTGCGAGTCATGGACAAAATTATGAGGAAAATGAGGAATGGTGTATTTTCTTTTTTTATTTTTTGCTCCTTTCTGGCAGCTAGTTCTAGTCAGGGGGTTGCTCAAGAAGGTGCCAGTACCGGTGTTTTGGGAGACTCTTTAAGGGACTTGTACACAGTAGCTGGAGTAGGTGTTGCTGGATCAATTTTGGGTTTATCTACCCTTTCTTTTGTGGATGAGCCTGGAGAAAACCTAAAAAATATTGTAACAGGTGGAGCGATCGGGATTATTTTAGGCGTTGGAATTGTCGCATGGAAGCACGCGTCAAGAAGTAAAGATGTTTACGATTCAGCAGGAATTAAAAGTCCAAGAAAGCCACATAGGAAAGACTTTTTTAAGGGAACTGAGCTTTTTGCAAAATCAAATATTAAAAAAGCACGAATGAGCTTTAGCCCTATGGTTAGCTACCGTTTTCACTTTTGACGCTAAGAAAAGTCACCAAATTCATATGCTTAGAGACCTATACTTTTCCATTTAAAGAAAATTTTATGTTGACCATTATCTTGATTTTAGGGTTAGGACATTATATGGATAGATGCCCAAATTTTAGGGTTATTGGATTTTTTAGGAGGATGGTGTGCTGCAAGAAAGAATTGTTTCCTTTATTGGTTTACTTGTTATGGTTGGAATCGCATATCTTCTTAGTGAATCCAAAGAAAAAGTGAATAAAAAGACTATTTTATCTGGAATAGCTTTACAGCTTCTTTTTGGTTTTTTGATCTTGAAAACACCTTGGGGAAAGAGTTCATTTGAATGGATTAAGCAATTTTTTGTTCAAATTTTAGATTTCACTAACGCTGGTTCAGACTTTGTTTTTGGAGGCTTGAAAGACTTCCAAAAAGTAGGATTTGTTTTTGCTACCTTTGTTCTCCCTACAATTATTTTTATGTCGGCACTTATGTCAGTCCTTTACCATATTGGTATTATGCAATTGCTTATTAAGGGAGTTGCTTGGGTTATGGTCCGTGTTATGGGGACCTCTGGAGCAGAATCTCTTGCTGCAGCTGCAAATATTTTTGCCGGTCAGACTGAAGCACCTTTGGTTGTTAAGCCTTATCTTGGTAAAATGACAAAGTCTGAACTTATGGCCTTGATGACTGGGGGAATGGCTACTGTTGCTGGAGGTGTTTTAGCAGCTTATGTAGGCATGGGTATTGATGCGGGGCACCTTCTTGCTGCTTCTGTTATGTCAGCACCGGCTGCTTTAGTTTGTGCAAAGTTGCTCGTTCCCGAGACTGAAAAATCTGTAACTAAAGGGGATGTAAGCTTCCAGTTACCAAAAACATCAACCAACATAATTGATGCAGCAGCGACAGGAGCTTCAGAGGGTTTAACGTTAGCACTTAATGTTGCGGCAATGTTACTTGCTTTTATTGCTCTTATTGCTCTTTGTAATGGTGTGTTGGGATGGATCGGAGGCTGGATGGGATATCCAGATATTACGATAGAGTTTCTTTTAGGATATTTATTTGCTCCTGTTGCTTGGCTATTAGGAGTTCCTTGGAATTGGGATGAGTGTTTAAAAGTTGGTACTTTGTTAGGCCAAAAACTCGTGCTGAATGAGTTTGTTGCTTATACTGGGTTGCAAAAAATGATTAACACACCGAATGCTCTTTCTGAAAGATCCATTAACATTAGTATTTACGCACTCTGCGGTTTTGCAAATTTCAGTTCAATTGCTATACAGGTTGGTGGAATCGGTTCATTAGCCCCCGATAGAAGGAAAGAGTTTGCTAAACTTGGAATGAAATGTCTTCTAGGCGGTACCCTTGCATGCTTGATGACTGCTTGTATTGCTGGGATAATGATCTGATAATATATGATAAAAATCATTATTGCATTTGATCTATAACCTTAAAAAATTGAGAACCTAAATGGGAAAAGAGCTTCTTTTAAATCAAACATTAAACGAGTGTAGAGCAGCTCTTTTAGATAGTGGAGAAATTCTTGATTATCTCATGGAACGCTATAGGGAGAGCGTTGATAATCATCCTTCTGTAGGAAATATTTATAGAGGGCGGGTTTTAAGAGTTTTACCTGGAATGCAATCAGCATTTATTGATATAGGCTATGAAAAGGCAGCATTTTTGTATGTTGACGATGCTTATATACCGACTCTTCAAGAGCAGCGGGAGATGGCTGAATTAAGCCAAAAGAATTTGGAAGAAGAAGGTTCTAATCAAATAGGTGAAATTATCCCTGATGAGTTAAGTACCTTAGGTGAGTCTGTAAATATGAGGTTCAGACCTGAGGCTCCAATAGAAACTTTTCTAAAAGAAGGCCAGGAAATTATTGTCCAAATAGCTAAAGAGCCTATTTCTACAAAAGGACCGCGTGTTACCAGGCATATAACTCTTGCAGGAAGACACGTAGTCTTTATGCCTTATATTGAACATACTGGTGTTTCTAGAAGAATTGAGAGCGAAGGCGAGAGAGAGAGGCTTAAAGAAATACTTGATAACATTAGACCTGAGGGGAAGGGTATTATTGCGAGAACAGCGGCTGAAGGCCAAAGTTCAAAAACTCTTAGAGCTGACTTTAATATGTTAGTTAAAATTTGGAAAGAGGTTGGCAAGAAGGCTGAAAAGGCAAAAGCTCCTTACCTTGCTTACCAAGATTTAAATTTTATCCAAAGAGTTTTGAGGGATATTACTGACGAAGACGTTCATCAAATTGTCGTAGATACAAAAGATAATCTTAAAGAAGTAGAAAAATTTATATCAAAGTTCCTTCCTTCCATGAGAGGTAAAACGAGGCTCTATGAAGGAGATGCTCCGATTTTTGAGCATTATGGGATAGACCTTGAAATTGAAAGAGGTCTTTCAAATAAAGTTTTCCTTCGCTCCGGTGGCTCTCTAAATATAGATCAAACGGAAGCCCTAGTTTCGATTGATGTAAATACAGGTAAGTATATTGGTAGAAAAACTCTTGAAGACACAATTCTAAAGACAAACCTAGAAGCTGTTAAAGAGATCGCTTATCAGCTTCGTCTTAGAAATTGTGGTGGTATCATTATTATCGACTTTATCGATATGGAAAAAGAAGAGAATAGGTTTGCTGTCTATTCGGCGCTTTTAGAAGCCTTAAAAAAAGACCGAGCTAAAACAAACGTTCTTCCAATTTCAGGCTTGGGCTTAGTTGAAATGACAAGAAAAAGGACGAGAGACACCCTAACGAGGGTAATGTGTGAGCCTTGTCCTTACTGTGAAGGTACTGGTAGAGTTAAATCGACTCTTACTGTTTGCTACGAGCTTATTAGAGAATTAACGAAACTACTAAAAAAGAATAAAAACTGTAAAAAAGTTTATATTTACGCTCATCCAGAAGTTACAGCTAGGCTTTGTGGTGATGATCTCGACATTATAGACACCTTAGAGGAGCGCTTTGGCACCGCGTTAGTTATTCGATCTGAGAATAATTATCATGTTGAGCAATATGAAATCTTTTCTAGGGAATATTAACCCTATTTTTGTTCGTTTAACTCTAGTTTTTGATTGATGCTCCCTTTAAATCTGAGAAAAAGAATGCTAAGTTACACAGGCTATTTGCAGAAATAATGCTTAGCGTTGTAATAACTCGCTCTTTTCATTACTGGAAAAGAGCTCAATTGTAAGCCAGGAGTTAAACCATGATTTACGAATTGGCCTTAGTGGCGAAAGCTGAACTGCCAGAGAATGAGTTAGAAGCTCTTTCAGAAATGGTAAAGGATGTCCTTAAAGAAGGATCTGGAGAACTTTTTATAGAAGATGATTGGGGTAAATTGAACCTCGGTCAACCAACTTCTAAAGGGGTTAGAAGAGGTTTCTTTAAGTACTTTATTTTCAAATTGGATCCCCAGACGAACAAAGAATTAAATAGAAGAATTCTTATTAATGAAGGGATCTTGAAGTCTCTACTTGTTAAGCTTGGTGAGACTAAGGAACAAGACCAAATTATCAAAGCTTATAAAACACCTTACTCTAAGAAGTACAAGGGAAGTTCAACTTCTCCTTCTAGCAGTGAAGAAGGTCAAGGTGGAGCAGACCTTGAGAAAGACAAGAAAAGATTTGCAAGAAGAAAGTCTTGTTGGTTCACAGCTAAGAAGATTAAAGCAGATTGGAAAGATCCAACAACATACTCTTGGCTTATTAACGAATTTGGTAAAATCTCGCCTGCGAGAGTTACTGGTGTAAGTAGAAGACATCAAAGAATTGTTAATAGGGCCATCAAAAGAGCAAGACAAATTGGTATGGTAAGTCACTTATCCAATAGATTGGCAGAATAGTAATCAAGAGAGACTGATTCAGATGTCGATTGAAAAAGATAACTCAGATGGAACAGGTAAAAAGGGAAACCCTAAGAAGTTAGAAAAGCTTTTTATTTTAGGGTTTTTTTCAATCCTTTTAGCAGGAACCCCATTGATTTCTCAGATCTTTGGTGCTTTTTTGCCTGTCCCGTTATGTATGGTTTTCCTGATTTATGGAAAGAGAGTAGGAAGTCTTTTTGCTGCTAATATAACAGTGATTCTTCTTTTCTTGCACTCTTCAACAAAGGTAACTATACCTCCCATGCCGCTTATGCTGTATGGATTGTGTTTTTCTCTCGTCATTGCTGAGCTTGTTAAAAGAAAGATTCATCCTATTACAGGGTTTCTCACAGGTGGTTTTTCACTATTTGCATTGTTGGCTTCATTTCTTCTTTTTAGTGAATTCTTTACGGACTTTTCTATTCGAGGTGAAGTTGAAAAGAACGTGATGAACTTTGCTGAGAGTTTTAAAAAGGGGCCAGGCGCAGAAGCACTATCCCAAGGTGGAGAAGGTGCTAGGCGGATTCAAGATATCGTCGATAAGCCTGATAACTATGTAAATGAGGTTATGAATTGGATTCCATCGGCTATTTTTGCTGTTTTCTTCCTTAGTTGGTGGACTAATTTCTATCTTGTTTTAAGAAATGACTCTGTTTGGAGGTCTTCTGATGATGCTTATCCTTTTTTTCTGGATGATTACGTAAAATTCAGAGTGCCAGATTTCTGTATATGGATTTTAATTTTAGCATTAAGTCTTTTTCTTGGTGGCGAATATCTACTTGGTGAGCGCGGTGTTGTGATTGGCGTAAACTTGTTGATAGGAGCAGGTGTTTTTTACTTTTTCCAAGGATTTGGGCTTCTAATGGACCTTTTAAAGCAAATGAAAATTGTTGGAATGGTTAGAACGCTCATTTTCTTATCACTAATTCTCTTTGGGGTGCGCTCAGGATTTTTTTTAGCATTCCTTGGTGTTTTAGATAATTTCAAAGATTTTAGGAAATCTTTTAAAAAGAAAAATAATGAAGATGAAGGAGATAATTTATGAAGGTAATATTGGTCGAAAAAGTCCCAACTTTGGGAAATGTAGGGGAGATTGTAAACGTTTCCCAGGGGTATGGAAGAAACTTTCTTATTCCAAACAAAAAAGCCGTACTTGCTGACGATGCTCATAAGTCAGAACTAGAAAATAGCAAGAAAAGACTTAAAAAGAAAATGGATGAAGAGATGAAAGAAGCTCTTGCCACTAAGAAAAAGCTTAACGGTGTGAATCTTGAGCTAATTAAAAAGGTTGGCGCATCAGGAAGGCTTTTTGGAACTGTTACAACTAGTGAACTTTCAAAGCACTTAGGTGAGAAGGGAATTGTTGTAGAAAGAAGAGTTCTTTCTGTTTCTGACCCTATTAAGAAAGTTGGTAACTATACAGTTAAGGCTAAGCTTTTTACAGATGTTG
>PAZA01000083.1 GCA_002715375.1 Halobacteriovoraceae bacterium | reverse complement strand
TTTTAAGTCACAAAGTGCGGGCTTACCTTTTGTTTTGGTTGGATTGGGTAAGATGGCGTACTGTTTAAGTCGGGAAATAGAGAGGGAGGACCTTTTAGTAGACCCTTTTATTGTGACCAAGAAGATTCCATCAAATCCAATAAGCTCTTGGAAAATAGTAACGGGCTCTCATCCAGATATTGGGTCAGAGAGCTTAAGCGCAGGTCGAGAACTTCTCTCTTATATAGATAAGGCCCAAAGCTCTGGAGATCACGAAATGTTGGTGGCGCTCACAGGAGGAGCAAGCGCTCTTGCTGAGGTTTTACCCAATGGTGTATCAGAAACATTTATATTTAAACTGAATAAAGAGCTTTTAAGAAGTGGAGCCGATATAGAGGAAGTTAACAAAATCAGGCAGGAGTTTTCATCTTTAAAAAATGGGGGTCTTCTTACTTTTACTAAGGCCAAGGTTGTGCACACTTTTATAACTTCGGATATTCCTTCTGGGGATTACGAAAAAGTCGGTTCTTCACCAACGATCTACAGAGAACCGAACTTTAATGAAATAAGGTCTTTGATTAAAGATCTTCTAAGTATTCAATTAAAAAATGAGGCCCTTGGTTTTCTTGAATCAGAAGAAAGGTCAAAACTTGTAAGGAAAAAAGAAAAGGCCTTTCGGGAGAAGTTGGTTCACTCCTATTTAGTCGCAGATTATAAAAAATTATCAAAGAACTTAAAACATTGTTTCAAAGATAAAATCATTATTCGTGAAAAACCCTATGCCTGCCAGATGGACCAAGCTGTAAAAGAGCACTTGCTTGAATTAAAAAACATTTTGAGGGGAGGTGATTTAAAGAGTGGTGGGTTTTATTTAACAGGCGGAGAAACACCTGTTTTGGTAAAAGGAAAGGGTCTCGGAGGGAGGAATACAGAGTTTGTTTTAAGAATGAGTAAAGCGGTATTTTTCGACAATATTCTTAAGCTTGAAGAGTCAGTTTTAGAAATGATTGCCTTGGCCAGTTTTGGAACGGATGGAACAGATGGAGAGACATCTGCGGCCGGCGCATGGTTTGATTTTTCAGCTTTTTTAAAAGTAAAAAAATCTGGTTTGGATGTTGATAAATTCCTGACCGATAATGACAGTTATAGCTTTTTTGCTAAAACAGGTCATCTCATAAAAATTGATGGGGCTGAAGTGAATATAATGGATTTGAGGATCATTCTTTTAAAGAGTAAAACCACGGGATGACTTGAAGCCATCCCATGGTCGAAAGGAGGATTTCAAAGGTTGTGGGAGCTTCTCATTTTGCTCAAGAATTTCCTTTCCTCTTGAAGGCTCAGTTCAAAAGGATTTAATTTTTGATCATAAAGAAGTTCTATTTCATGATTCCATTTTCCATTTTGATTGTCTAGACGAAATTGGCCGACAAGGCGAGATTCCCAAGTTTTGGAATCATCTTCTCCCTTCTTAATCAGAA
Source organism: Halobacteriovoraceae bacterium (assembly GCA_002715375.1). GTDB lineage: Bacteria > Bdellovibrionota > Bacteriovoracia > Bacteriovoracales > Bacteriovoracaceae > UBA7317. The sequence goes on along the minus strand of PAZA01000083.1, from coordinate 14,913 downwards.
AATCATAGAGGAGGTTTAGAGCAAAACTTACACCGGGGGTATTAATAGGAATAAGCTCAAGAATACTTTCACCAATATGGATGAGAATTCTTCTTGCTTTTTTTCTTCTTGGATAGGAGTAGTTGAAGCAGCTCCTCGGTTTTTTCTGAAGGAGCGGATGAAGGGCCATTAAAAAGAGGTGCTCAGTTTCTCTTCCTCTTTTCTTTATTTTTCCTTTAGCAAAGAGTTGACCTATTTTTGTAAAGGAAGCACCTCTTTTTAAGAGGTAGTTTTCACTTTGAAATGACCTTGTTTCTTCCTTTCTGACTTCTTTTTTCCACCACCGAGCATTTCTTAATTTAAGAATTTTGTAGAGTATATTGACTTCATTTGCCTCGATATGGACTGCCGCCTTTGTGAGCTCTCTCTTTGTTAGAGTTTCAAAAGAGTCTATTATTTCACCTCTCTGAGCTGCATTTAAAAATTCTAAAAGAGCATAACGGTGAAGTTTTAACTGCTCTTCTTGAAAATTAAACCAACGGCGGAGGCTTAATTTAAAAAGCGGCCCTATATGGGGAATAACCCCTGCTATTTGTATTGTAACTTCTTTTACAAGAAGTCTGGCAAGTGCATGGCCAAGACTTGCTCTCCATCTTACAAAGTCAACAATTTTCCTTGGTCTTGAAGGATAATCTTTGTAAGCCGAGGGAAGGAAAGTAAGTTCATAACCTTTTTCTGTTTTCTGCCATCTTAGCCTTGAAAGAAGGTCTCTTTCCAGGCTTATACCCCAATATTTTTCAAGTAGTCTTTTTAATTTTTTCCACTTCCTGCCCCAAAAAAACTTTTTGGAAGGCTTCACGGTCCTTTCAAAGTCAATATCTCCTAAAGTGAAGGATTGAGGCGCTTTATTGGGAGGAACGAGAAAGTCTTTTTTCCACTTTATTTCTTCCCAGCCATTTGTGGGGAAGGAACTTTTTTTTGTGGCATGTTTTTTTCCAACAAGTTCTAAAAATTGGTCTGCTCTTTCCCATTTCTTATCGTGGTCACTTTCCAAAAAAGGATAAGCCGCTTTTTCTTTCCTTCTCTCTCTAATGACTTCACGGATAATTTTTATGAGGTCTCGGATATAGTAACCTTGAGTTTCAATAAGAGCGAGAACGGCTTTTCTTTGGTACTCCGGACTCCTTTTGTCAGGGAGAGAAAGATCAAAAATACCAAGCTTTTTTCCCCTTTCATCCAAACCTATAGCATAGTGATCCCCAAGCTTTTTCCAACTTTTAATGTCTTCATAGCGGGTAAAAGGAGGTTTTTTTGGTTTTCGGCTTTTTTCATATTGGTCTTGGCTTTTTTCAAACCGAATAAGCTCCTCTTCAATTTTAGAGCTTTCTTCTGGAAGGAGAGGACCTCCAGGTCCTAGGGCCTTAATATCCCTAATCACTTCATTGGCCTTTTTACTTAATTCTTTGTGAGGAGTATCAGATCTGTGAAATTGAGAAGCGAGAAGGGAGGGGGAGGGTGTGGTGCAGAGTATTATAAAAAGAAGTTTTAAAAGATAAGCATGCTTTAAGTGGCTTTTTAGGGAAAGCACGGTCATGCAAGACCTCCTCGTGTTGGGCATGGGTTTGGAGAAGAAAATTGTTTTACTAGATTTTCTATTATTGGTGAAGGGTTAAATAATTTCAATTCAGCAAAGGTTACTATTTGATTGTTCAAAATAAAAACGACAGAACCGCTTAAAAAGGTTTTACCAGGTACCGACTGAAGGTTGACTTTTCCAGGGTTCTTTTTCAGGAAGTGGTTGTCCCTTTTGTAAAAGCTCTACCGATATTCCATCAGGCGATTTTATAAAGGCCATGTATCCGTCTCTTGGAGGTCTTAATATCGTGACACCTTTATTTTGAAGTTCTTCGCATTTTTGGTAAATATCCTCGACTTGAAAAGCAAGGTGGCCAAAAGACCGGCCCACACTGTAGGGGTCTGATTCGCCCCAGTTGTAGGTTAGTTCTATTTCAGGCCCATCTTTTTCTGCAGATAGGAAAACCAAGGTAAACTTTCCTTGAGGAACTTCCTTTCTTCTGACCTCTTTTAATCCTAAGTCATCGACAAAAAACTTAAGGGATTTATCCAGGTCCAAAACTCTAACCATTGTGTGTAAAAACTTCATTTTAAAAAATCCTATAGCTTAAAGTTGTCACTTTCTAAGAACTTCAGCCTTCCGTCATTTCACATTCTATAACCTTTTTCAAGGTTTCAAGTTTAAAATAAAAGTGAGGCTTAGAAGCGAGTTTATTTAATGTGAATTTTTAAAAAGGTGGTTCCGTAAGATTATAATTTAGATATAGGAACCACCTTTTTGTGCTATGAGGTTTTTTGAAGAGCTTTATTTAAAGACACAGAGGCAGTAAAATTTCTGTTTTCTTTGAACTTTACCTTGAGGAGTTGATACCATACAGAGTCTGTTACGACCAGGAGCGCTAAAGTTGTTGCCATACAGCCAGCCTTTACCTGTCGGTTGGCCCATTGTTGCGGGGGCTTTACAAACAGCAGTATATTTATTTTTTAACTGTGGTGCGAAAAATGACTCAGATTCAGCAGCGGAACCTTTGAGTTTCTTACATATAATAGGGCATGGTGTTGCACTAGAGGGAAACCATCCACTTCTTTTTACTTGAAAGACATTGTCTTGGATCGGGTCAGCAAAAGAAGAATAGGAAAGAAATGTTAATGAGAGGATTAGTAGGGCTTTTAAAATTGTTTTCACTTTGGACTCCTTATTTGGTTTTGTTAGGTACATTTTTTTAAAACCTCTTAATTCAAAATTGGTGCCAAGACTTGAGGGCCAATTTGACCCTCAAAAAGTGGTCTTCGTGATATTTTTGAGATAAAAAGGGACTACAGGTTATTTCTGTTAACTTGGTCTTCGTGGAGAGCACATATGATGGATATTTTGACCCACAAGCAGTTTTGTCTTGAAAAGTACAAGGGATCGAGTGTTTTATCTCTCATTAATCGAAAGCTTCTTATCCATAAACAGCTTGAGAGGCCTCCTAGGAGTTATGTTGTCTACAGCGATCTTCATGGCTCATACGATAAGTTTGTGTACTGGTTAAAAAATGGTTTTGGTTATTTCAAACTGTGTATCCAGGAAATTTTGGGAGACTCCTATTCAGAAGAAATTTGTCAGAGTTATGAAAAACTACTTTTACTTGTGAACCGGACCCGTTTTGACTCCATTAAAAACTCCCTGGATATCGGTGAGCAGCAAAGTCCTTTAAAAAATCAATTTTTGGAAAAGGTTCCAAAAAAGTTTGTTATTGCGCTGGATGAATTAGAGAAACATGGCCTTTCGAGAAGAAGGATCCTCAAGGATATTTTAGAAATTCTCAGGGGAGTTACAAGAGGTGATGAGAGAAGAATTATAAAAATAGTTCCAGTTTCATTTTTGGAAAACATTCTTAAGCTTTATGCGCCTACAGATGACTCTTCTTATGAGGCTGTTGTTAGTGCAGTTGTTGAAAAAGAGACCATTTTTTCCATCGTCACCTCAATGCTTGTGAAGCTTATCTTGAGTAACACTTTTGATAAGCATATCAATCTGGGTGATACCTTTGATAGGGGAGAAGAGGCAGATAAGTTAATGGGCCTGTATAGACGTTATTTTAATAATGATGATAGCCCTATCCCTCTTCATTATATTTGGGGCAACCACGACATCCTATGGATGGGGGCGGGAATTGGAAATCCAATTCTTTGTATGACGGCACTTAGAATTTCAATGCGGTACAACAATGTGGAATTCTTGGGACGGTATGGCTTTAATCTAGAGTCATTAAGGACTTTTGCTAGGAAAACCTATAAAAATACTCCCATTGGTAAATATGTTAAGGCAAAGAATTTCACAAAATGGTCTAAAGAAGATGCGATAAAAATGACGAAGGCCCTTCTTGTATTGGAGTCTAAGCTGACTCTTACCTGGCTAAAGGATGCTATGGATGAGGTAGGGGATGAGACCGTTGGTCGTATTGACTACAGAAGGGATTTTGAGCGTCAAAAGGAACTTATGAACTTCCTTCCTGTTCCGGGCCTTGGAGATGACGAAAAAGAGTGGCAGGAGTTTGTTGGGAAAAATCCTCTTTATTTAGATCCGTACTTTCCAACTGTTGACCCAAAAGAGCTAGGATTGTTGACAGAAGAAGAAAAGGTCATTGTCGATGATTTGGTTTTGCAGTTTACAACTCTTCCGAAGCTTCAAAAAGATATTAAATGGCTTTTCGAGTTTGGTGAAGCCTACCGTGTTGTAGACCATACCCTCTATTTTCACGCCGCTATTCCTTCAACAAAAGATATGAACTTGGCCGAGACAAAAGGTCTTAAGGGAAGGAAACTTTTTGATTTTATTCAAAGGGACCTTAAACGAATTGGGGAGTTTCATCGGGAAGGAAAAACAATTACGAGACGGGAAAAAATGCTACTTTGGTATCTCTGGTGTGGCAGAGATTCAGCTTTCTTTTGTAAGGATAAAATGGCCACTTTGGAGAGGGCCATTTTTGAAAAAGAAATTGCTTCTCGAGGAACTTTAACGACTTGGAAGGAAAATCCAAACCCTTTTTACAAAAATATAAGAAACGATGATTTTTTGAATAAGGTTTTGAAAGAGTTTCATGCAGATAAAATTTGTATGGGGCATACACCTGTTAAAAATATGCAGCAAGCTATTTTAAGCAGCAAGCATGGTGCTTTTATAGTAGATGGCGGGGCATCTGAAGCTTATGGCGATCGTGGTGCAGTTTTGATCAATACACCTGACTATAATTATATGACTCTACATCCTTCTCTTGAAAGTTTAAAAGAAGCTGAAGAAAAAGACCGTTTACCTGACCTTTTGACAACGCCATTAGAAGAAAAGAAGCATCTTAGGTTACGCCACATGGATAAAGGCTATTTCCTCAGAAAGGAGCTTGAGGCGATTGATGAGCTAATTGATGACAATATTGGTCCTTTTTCACAGTCTTACTTTTACGAGTCCTGACTTAAGGGGACTCTTTTCCTCCTAGAACACTTTTTAAGAATTAGAAATAATAGAGGCTCAAATAAGAGGTTGGGCCATGTTAAAAAAGTTTTTTAGTCAGAGAAAAAAAGATACACCTACGACGCAAAAAGAAGTTAATAAAACTATAAGCCAGTTGTATGAAAATGAAAAAAAGCTTAAAGAAAATATTTTTCAAAAGAAAAATAATTCTTTAAAGGTTCAACTTGATGGTCTTGATTTAAAGTCTCAAAAGAAAAAATTAAAAGGACAGGAAAAAAACCTTAAAGGTCTCGAAGGAGACTTGAAAAGCCAAAACGATCAATTGAAAAAGATTAAAGAAGGCATAAGTGGATTGGAAGTTCAGTTAAAAGAGAACGATCAAAAGCTTTCAGATAAAAAGTTTAAAATTCAAAAAAATAAAGAACTATTGGAAGAATTAAAAGGTCAACTTGAAGATGGACATGAGAAGAAAAATCAGCAGGACCAATTGATTAAAGAGCATACTGATTTCCTGCAAGGTCAGGACCTGCAAATTACAGAAGAAAGAAGAGAGTATAAGGAAGTAAGAGATGAATTATTTCGGAAGAAAATTAGACTTGATGATTTAAAAAATCAAAAAGAAAAGATTTCTCTCAGGCTAGGGGGCAACCTCAAGGCCATTAAACAGGGTAAGGAAGAGCGGGAGAGTATAACTGAATTACTTTTAGAAGAAACAAAAAGAGTTAATCTTTTGAAAAATGATCTTTTAGCTTCCAAAGAAGAATTGAAAGGTTTAGAGGAATATATTGAAAAAGTAAAAGAGCAGAGGGTTGGTAACCAGGAAAACTACCGCCGGCAGAGTTTGGAACTTGAAAAAATGATTTCTAAAATCTATAGCAATAAAAAATTTATAGATGAAGAAAAAATGACGGTAAATGAGTTAGAGCAAAAGATCCAAGATAACAGTCTAAAGTTAGAGGAAAATGAGAAAATACTTGAGGATCAATCCGAAAAAAGAAAAATGATTGAAAGTCGCTTCTATAATTTGGAAACGACTTTAAAAGATATTAACCAAAAGTTTGTGGTATCGATTCAAAAAATAAGGGAAGACAGTCAAGCCTTAGTTGAAAAAGAGGAACTCATAGAAAAAAGGGAGCGCTTACTTAAAGAAAAGGTTAATGACTCTGAAAGAAATCAGAAGAACCTTATTGATATGAAAAATAAAGTGGCTGAAAAGGAGAAAAGAAATCAAGAATTGGAAAAAGAGTTAAGACACTTTAAAGAATTGAGTGAGATACAAAAAGATTCAATAGAGAAAAATCAGAAAGTTATCAGGGCCCTCGATGAAAATATTAGAAAAAATTTGAGAGAGTTGGAAGAGTCACGTAAAAAATCGGATTTCAATAAAAGAAAAATAAATCTTGATTCAAGTAATATAGATGATTACAAAAGAAAATTAACAACTCAAGAAAGAGAGCTTGGCGAGATAAAAAAACGTCTTCAAGAACAAAACCTGCATATGGATAACTTAGAAGCAAGGTTAATAGAGTTTGTCCATCAACAAATGGAGAATCAAAATTTATTTAATTCTCAAGAAGAAGCATTAAAAGCTCAATTTGATGAAATGGAAAAATTAGAAAAGGAGATAGGAGAACACCTTGACCTTAGAAAAAAAGAGGAATCTCAAATTGTATTGAATGAAAAAGTTTTAAGTGAACAAAAAAGTCGTATTAATGATAAGAATCAGAAAATCTTGTCATTTAAACAAGAGTGGGAAAAGAGAGAAAAGACGGTCGCAGGTCAAAACTCGATTCTTTACGAAAACGAAAAAAATATTAAAAAACTTGAGACAGATATTCAAAATTGGGACAGAGTTCAAATCCATTTAGGGCCACCTAAGAAAGTAGAAATGGACTTTGAAGGAAAAATAAGCTGTTTAAGGCGACGCATACAAGAAGAGGTTTCAGAAATACCTGTAGATATTGATTGGAAAAAAGAAGATGTAGAAAAGTTAGGTGGAAACTATTTTGACTGTTTTCAGGAAGTAACCCTTTCTTTTTTAGAAAAGATGATCCCTTTTAAAGGGCCGGATATTTCTTTTCACATGGCCCTAATTAAGAAAAACTCTGACTTTATTTTTAAAATGGTTGTCTCCAATCTTCATTGTTTAAGTGAGAAAAAGTTAAAAGAAGCCCTAGTGCCTCATTCTAAAAAACTAATGAAGCAATTTAAAAACGTGGGGCTCAAGGTATCTTTTATCGTTATGAAGGACTCAAAAAGTTCTGTGTCCGGACTGACAATGGATTGTAAATTAGAAATTTCCAATGAGGGTAATCTTGAATTACCCTGCTAAAGAAAAAAAATAAATAAGGGATTAAAGTATGTCAATTTATGAGGGTTTAATACCAAATATAGATAAGCGTCTTGAAACATGGTCTAAACTTCAAAGAGAGGCCAATAAAAAAGACCTAACAAAAAAGAAATTTTCTGTAACTATTGCTAGAGAATTCGGTTGCGAGGGGTTCCCTTTAGCAGAAGAAATAAAAAATAAGTTAGAAAAAGAAACAGATGAAGAATGGACAGTTTTTGATAAGTCTTTAATTGAGAGAGTAAGCAAGGATAAAAATTTAAGTGAAAACTTTCTTGAAAGACTGGGAGATGATTCCCAAATTATGGAAATACTATCGATTTTCAAAAGTCGCCAAAAAACTCAAACCGAGGCTTTTGGCATTCTTAGCGAATATATTATTAAATTGGCCAAGGATGGAAATGCTATATTAGTAGGCAGAGGATCAAACATTTTAACAAGTAACTTGGATAATTGCTTTCATTTTAGATTAGTTGCCCCCTTTGAGTATCGAGTGGAATCTATCGCAAGACGTCTTGAACTAAGCTATGATGATGCGAAAAAAATGGTTGGCGAGGAGCAAGAACGAAGGGATCGTTTTATAGAAAATCACCTCTCTTGTAATATAAATGATCCACTTCATTATCATGCTCTTTTTAATAACGAGAGGTCTTCTCTTGAGCAAATTGCTGATAGTATCTATTCTCTTATGGCCGACCGCCTGGTCTGAGAATACCTAACTTGACTTTTAATATTGACTAGCGGTAACCCAAAGAAAAGAGTAAAGTTTTCTATTAACTGTTTCACTTTATCTTTGGAGAAATATTCTTGAATTCGTTAAAAGATTTAATAAAAGATAAGAGTTTTGTTGGTGGACAATGGACTGAGGACTCAGAACAAGGAAACCTCGACGTTCTCGATAAATATAATCAAAATGTTCTTGCCTCGATTCCATTTTTAGACCCTTCACAAATTGAACAAGCAGTTCAAACAAGTGAAGAGGCCTTCAGAAAAATGTCAAAATGGTCAGCTGGTGAGAGAGCAGAAAAAATTCAAAACCTTTATGAGCTTTTAGAGGAAAAAAAAGAACTTTTTACTGAACTTATTTGCATAGAAGCTGGAAAACCAATTAAGTATGCAAGAGCAGAAATGGAAAGGTGCCTTTATGTTCTCAGCTTGGCCAAGGAAGAATGTCTTCGCTTTGAAGGAGAAAAGGTTGCGATAGATTTTGGGCTTGGAGAAGGAAAGACAGCTTTCACAAAACCCTTTCCCATAGGGCCTATTTTGGCAATTTCTCCCTTCAACTTTCCCTTGAACTTAGTTATGCATAAGGTTGCACCGGCCTTAGCTATAGGTTGCTCGGTTGTTTTAAAGCCTTCCATGATGACTCCTCTGACGAGCCTGGCTTTTTCAGAGCTTGTAGATAAAGCAGGATTCCCTCCTGGTACTTTGAATACTCTCGTTTGCAAAGATAAAGAAGCTGAGCTTCTAGTAAGAGATGAAAGACTAAAGGCCCTTTCTTTTACTGGAAGTCCTAAGGTCGGTTGGTTTTTAAAAACAATTGCTGGTAGAAAGAAGGTGGTCCTAGAGCTTGGTGGGAATGCAGCGGTGATTGTTGATGAAATGGCCGATATAGAAAAGGTTGCGAAAGATCTATGTGGAGGTTCTTTTCTTTATTCGGGTCAAATTTGTATTTCGACCCAAAGAATTTACGCACATTATTCAGTTTTTGAAGAATTGAAGGAAGCCTTAATTAAAAATATTGAATCTTTGTCTGTAGGTGATCCTAAGGAAGAAGGAAATACGGTAGGTCCACTTATTAATAAAGAGGCCGTTGAAAGAGTCGGGTGTTGGATTGAAGAAGCATGGGAAGGGGGGGCCATCGTTTTAACTGGTGGCAATGTCCTTGATGAAAAGAGGAATGTGTATGCCCCTACACTTTTGACTAGTACAAAAGATACCATGAAGGTTGTGTTTGAAGAAGCTTTTGGCCCTCTCGCCGTTTTGGAAAAAGTCAATAGTTTTGAAGAAGGAATTGAAAGGGCCAATGATAGCCGTTTTGGTCTCCAGGTCGGAGTCTACACGAATTCTATAGAGAGGATGAAATACGCTTTTAATCAATGTGAAACTGGAGCCGTTATAATGAATTTTGTTCCAGGCTTTAGGATTGATAATATGCCTTATGGCGGTGTTAAGCAATCAGGGTTTGGACGCGAAGGCATTAAATATGCGATGAAAGACTTTTCTGAAGAAAAGCTTCTTATTTATTAATTAATAAAAATTGAAAAAAGAATTTTCATTATGAAAATGAATAACAAATCTTCACCTGATTTTTTCTCTGGCGCAACATCCTATTTAACAGAGGGGATCCCTGGAGTTGGAGGAACTCTTAAAAGTGAATACTCTCACTTTAAAGTCATTGAAATGATGGATCCTGTTCCCGATAAAGGGGAGCATGTAGCTTTGACTTGTACTAGGGAAGGGATGACTACTCAGGACGTCTTGAAGCGGTTGGCCTCTGTTTTTTCACTAAAAAGTAAAAACCTTTTAGGTCATGCGGGGCTTAAGGATAAAGAGGCCATCACGACTCAAACTTTTTCATTACCTTTAGGTCGAAATTACCCTTTGGATAAAGTTCGTTTAACTCTTGAAGAGTCATTCCCAGAGCTTTGTTCGGTCTCTTTACAGAAAAGGGAAACAAAAATAAAAATAGGAGAGTTGAAGGGAAACAGTTTTGAGGTTCTTTTGACAAACCTTAATAATAACTCTGATGACCTTCTTGAAAAACTGACCCCCATAATAAATAAAATAAAGGAGTTTGGTTTTCCTAACTATTATGGACCTCAAAGGTTCGGTGATAAGGGTGATAATGCTGAAAGAGGAAAGGCCGTTTGGCTAGGTGAGGAAAAGGTAAGGTCACCATGGCTTAAAAACTTTCTTCTCAATTCTTATCAGTCAAAGCTTTTTAACCAGTGGCTTTCAAAAAGAGTTCAGGAAGGACATCTAAAGGACATTTTCGATGGTGATGTCGTCTTATCCCCAGGAGACTCAAGGCCATTTCTTTATGGAGAGGAAAGAGGATTAACATTAGAAGAAAAAGATTTATTAATAGTTACAGGTCCCCTATTTGGTAAGAAGATGATCTTGCCCAAGGGGGCACCACTTGAAAGAGAGGAGTCCTTACTTAAGGAAGAGGGCTTATCTTTAAATGATGTAAGAATGTTTCCACTTTATGGAAGCCGAAGAGAGGCTTGGATAAAAGTTCCAGACCTCTCTATCAATTTAGAGAGGGAAGGACTTCTTTTTAAAATGACTCTTCCTCCTGGAGCTTATGCAACCTCGCTTTTAAGGGAGTTTCGGAAGTCGACTTAGTTGGTTTTTAAGGGAGAGGAGTTTTATTTTTATTTAGTAAAGAAACTAACTCCCACGACGACCTTGACCTCTTTGTTAAGATTCATCGATCCTGAAAAGAATCCACCGTTATTTATGGTTGCTCTATAGGTTAAAGTCTAAATGGATTTATCTAATTTAACTTTTTTTTCTTCCAACCTTTTGACTTTATGAAGCGCTCAAAGTGTTTTTGGTATTCAAGAGACTGGGCAATGAAAAAAGAGCCTAAAAGCAAACAAAGTCCTAAAATAATAACTCCAATACTAAGGTCTTTATTCATAGGTCCATCCTTTTTTCCATTTACTTTAGGAGTTACTGGTCTATTTTAATTGAACTGTTTAAAAAAAGAAATAATCTGTTTGATCAGTTCCATTCTACATGAAGTCCAAGATTTTGTTTTCATTTCTTGATAGTTGTTCAGTTTTTTAATAATATCCTAATATGACTATTTAGCATTGATATTTGTCATTAAAATGAAATTAAACAATTATAAACCTATTTTGAAAAATAATTATTTGATCAAGGGATAACTTTATGAGTTTAAAAGAGGACCAGCGTTTGTTTTTTATCCTTTTGTTTTCTGTGTTTCTGTGCTTTTTGACATATTCTAAAGCCTATTCAGTTCAGCTCGAGTTAGAGGTTGGAAAAGTAAAACTTCTTAAAAATAAGATTAAGATTCCTGGTGATACAGGTACATTATTTGATACAACCGAAGTATCCCCGACGGAAGATTATTTTTATCGACTTAATTTATATTGGCCTTTGCAAGGAAAAAGCTCCTTGAGGTTTCTCTATGCACCCTTAGAAATTAATCAAAGCGGCAAGTTTTCTAATGATATTGCTTTTGACGGTGAAACTTTTTCAAAATCGAACACAACAAGCGTCCTTTATAAATTTAATTCTTATAGAGTTACTTACCGTTACCAATTGATGGATGGACCAATATTGAAGACATACGTTGGATTTACTGGAAAGGTTAGGGATGCGGAAAGTAAATTGAGTCAAACAGGAGTCTCGAAATCATATACAAATGTGGGTTTTGTTCCTCTTATTTATTTGAGAGCAGACTGGATGCCTTTAAACTGGCTTACTTTTATTCTTGAAATGGATGCCTTAGGCGCGAGCCAGGGAAGAGCTATTGAGGGGGCTTTTAAAACAAGGTTGAGTATGAATGATTCCCTTGGATTAAGCTTAGCTCATCGTGTTTTGGAGGGGGGTGCAGACAACAACAAGCTTTATACTTGGTCGCTCATTTCTTTTACTTTTCTTTCTTTAGATTGGACTTTTTAAGTCATTTATTGAACAAATTTATTGAGGCTTTTTAAAATATTGAGAGAGACTTTATCCCAAGCTTTTTTAAGAACGATTCCTTTTGTATTTTCCCAAGGAACATTAACTTTTTGATGGGCACCTTTAAAAGTTGTTTCTTTGACAACCTCTTTAAGGTTTTCTCTTCGGTCGACAAACCTGATATAAACAGAACTATTGGCTTTCCAATAGGGGGATTTAAAAGATGAATTAATCGATGTAATAAAGACAGCAGCATAAACCCTTTCCGGAACACCGTTATCCAAGTCGACCCACTCTATATTTTTTCCATAAATACTTTTTAGGGATTTTTTTAATTTTAGGATCATCTCTTTTTGAGGAGGTTCATTTCTTTGGGCCCTCCGGTCCTCGATTTGAATCAAAAGGGGAGGTTTATCCTTTTGTAAACTGAGGGGCGATTTGGTTTCGAATGTTGGATAGAAAATCGGTGCTTTTTTGCTTGCGCAGCCGTAGCTTAAAAATAAAACTAAAAAAAAGCCTAGCTTTACACTTTTTTGCATGTTTAGCTCCTCAAAATGTCTAACGTGTCTATGATGCCCATACATTTATTCTAGGGAAGATTTTTCAAAGTGCCTAGGCTTACCGAAGATACTGGACACTTTATCTTTTTCATGTTTTTTCAAAAAACGAATTAATCTGAAAAATGAGTGATAAGGATAGAACTATGACTGTTCGTGTTAGATTCGCCCCTAGCCCAACTGGTTTTCTTCACATTGGTGGAGCAAGAACAGCTTTATATAGCTCAGTATTTGCTAAAAAAAACAAGGGAACTTTCGTATTGAGAGTTGAAGATACAGACCTTGAAAGAAGCAAAAAGGAATATGAAGAGTCTCAGATTGAAGATTTAAAATGGTTGGGGATTGAGTATGACGAAGGCCCTGATAGGCCAGGTGACTGTGGTCCTTATAGACAATCAGAGCGAATTGAAATCTATAAAAAGTATGCAAAAGAGCTTGTTGATAAGGGTCTTGCTTTTCCTTGTTTTTGTACAGACGAAGAGTTGGATGCCAAGAGGAAAAAAGCTGAAGAAGAAAAAAGGGCCCCTCATTATGATGGTACCTGTCGTGATATTGACCCAGAGGTTGCTAAGGCCAGAATTGAAAAAGGTGAGAAGTTCACAATCCGTTTTAAGGTTCCTAAAAAAACAATTACAGTTCATGACCTTATAAGAGGGGAAGTGACCTTTCCTGATGATATGGTCGGGGATTTTGTTATTTTGAGGTCAAATGGTTTACCAGTTTATAATTTTTGTTGTGTCATTGATGATTGGCTTATGAAAATGACTCATGTAATTAGGGCCGAGGACCATTTGCCTAATACGATGAGGCAAGTCATGATTTATGAAGCTTTGGGTGCAAAGCTTCCTGAGTTTGCTCATGTATCACTCCTTGTTGGGCATGATAGGGCCAAGCTTTCAAAAAGACATGGCGCAACAAGCGTTACGATGTTTAGAGATCAAGGTTATCTTCCCGAAGCCATGGTAAATTATTTAAGCCTTCTTGGTTGGAGCCACCCAGATGAAAAAGATGTTTTTTCTAAAGAGGAGCTCTTACTTCATTTTGATTTAAAAAGACTTGGAAAGGCGGCAGCGACTTTTGATATGGTTAAATTAGGCTATATTAACGGGCAGCATATAAAGGGCCTATCTTCTAAAGAAATCCTTAAACAAATTGATAAATTTCTACCTAAGGACACGGCTTTTAAAACTCAAGACTCTTCTTGGCAGGAAGAATTTGTTGACCTCTTTAAAGAAAAGGTTGATACCCTTCCTGGTTTTAGTTCTTTCATTGAGGATATATTCAACTCAGATGTTAAGGATGATGAAGCCTTTAAAGAAGTTCTTTCTTGGGAAACGACTTCAAAAATTAAAGAATACCTTATTAATAAAGTCAGCGAGGCCAAGGAAGAAGGACTTCCTTTTTTAACTCCAGAGCTTTTAGATGAGTATCTAACGACTTTAAAGAAAGAACATAAAATAAAGGGAAAAAACCTTTTTAAAGGGACTCGTGCAGTACTAACCGGTAGAGCAGAAGGGCCAGACCTTAAAAGGTTTGTGGCCTTAACACCTTTAGATGTTATTTCATCCCGTCTTCAAAAAATGAGTATCTGACTGGTTTATTTTTAATAAGGTCTACTTGGTTTATAAGAACAGGAACAATTTTCTCACCCTTTTGGACCGTCCTTGAATGCTATAATTGTGTAAAGCGTTAAAAGGACAGGTCCCCTATGAACGTTGTTGACTACAACACAAAGCTCGCCCGAAATAGAGATAATTACTATAGAACCTCCCGGCGTATGAAAAAGGAGCACAATAGGGAACTTGATGCTCAAGAAAAAATTTATAAAACGCAGAGTGATAAACAATTAAAGTCTCACCAAAAAGCCATTGAAAGAATTAATGAGGCCAACAGGGAGCATTTAAAAGAAACTTCTAATAAGGCCAATAACCTAATAAGACAGAGAGAATCAGAGACAAGAAAGCTTCTAAGGCAAATGAAAGATACCTATAGAGAGGAAAGAGCTGACGACAGAAGAGATTACAACCGGAAGCTAAGAAATATTTCAGATGCCTATAGGAAAGCTGGGTCAGATCAAAAAATTCATTATGACAGAACGATGGCCAAAACAAAGAGGAATGCGAAAAACATTATTGAAAAGAAAAACAGAGATAATTTGGAAGAACTTGATAGGTTTACCAGGGCTTCTGAGAAGACTTTAAAAGAAACAAAAAGAGAGATGAAGGCAGATCAGGAGCAGTTACAAAAAGATTGGCAAAATGAAAAAGAATCCATTTTAAGAGATGCTAGTGAAAAGAATCTTCAAACAAGAAATAATTTCAATAAAAATCTTGAAGATTTAA
>PAZA01000082.1 GCA_002715375.1 Halobacteriovoraceae bacterium | reverse complement strand
TTCGTAAATTGAGTTAACGAGATTTAAAAGAGATTTTCCACTTTTATTTATATAACTAAGGTACTCAAAAATCTGTTCACTTTCCAAATCATCGATCCCCTCCATCGCCACATCAGAAAAACCAAGTACGCTATTTAGAGGTGTTCTTAAATCGTGGCTTAACTTTGAATAGAAAAATGTCCGGTCTTTTTCAAATTGACTTAAAACTTCATTTAATTTTTCAAGTTCCTCTGTTTTGTTAACTAAATTTTTAACAAGATTATTTTTCATATCTTCTAATTTTAAATTGGCCTCTTCCATTTTTTTATAATTTATAGACTGCTCTTTATAAGTAAGAGCATAACTCTTTTCAAGAACTCTAAGCATTTCCTTAAGTTCGCTATTTTCTTTTTTTAAATCGATATAACCTCTGGTTTCCATAAGTTCTTCTTTTATCTTTAAACTAGATTCCCTCGGTTTCTCTGGATCAAACTTATATTTTTCCATTATTTTCTGGGCCTCTTTGATTCTATCCCTACTCAATTCAACTTTTTTTTGGTTATTTTTTAAAGCGTTTTCTATCTGTTCGATTTCAGCCAAACTGTTGGGAAGTTCTAAATCTTTTACTTTGATCATAGATTTATCAATTAATAGGCCCTTTATAATAGAATTATTGTCTTTTAACAAAGTCCCTAAATTTTTAAATTGTTGAAGGGAATAATTATTTTCTTTAAACTCATTAGTTAAAATAATCCCGTCATTACTTATTCTTTTTATAGCTTTTTCAAAAACCATTTTTTTATAAGTTTCTTTATAAGGGCCAAAAAGATTATTTATAACAATTAAATCTGTATTAAAAAAGCCTAGGGATTTTACCAAATCATTACCTCCTGAGATAAAATAATTCACACCTAAATTATTAGATAATTTGAATCTGCCTTCTTCAACGTTTTTAAAAAAGCCCCTGTACTTTTTAGGAATTTTTAAATAATCATCTTCATTTAAATAAGGGCCAATTTTAAAAGTTCGCTCAACTTCCAAAAGGTCTGTTGCTGCAAATTGCAATCTAGAATCAAATAGATAATTATTTTGTTTACAGTAGTTTATTAAAGGCAATAAATAATTAAAAATTTCTTGTCCGCTACCAAACCCAACGATCCAAACCCTTATACTTTTCTTTTCTTTAAAGTCTTTAAATATTTTGGGATAAATAACATTTTCTAAATAGTCAAACTCCTCCTCTTTTTTAAAAATGTCTGAATAATTTAGATTAAATGATTTCCATACTCTCATTAAATAAGTGTGGTCCTTTTCTATTTTTTTAAAAAAATATGAAAGTTCAGTCTTATTTAATGATAAATAAAAATAAACCTCTTTAAAAATTTCAGTTTCTAAAAGATAAAGAGGATCATAACCTTTTAACTCGTAGACTCCCTTTAAAAGACCCCTTTCTAATTGATGGGAGGGGTGAAAAAAACTTTTAAACATTTCACTATCAATAAAAATGTCTTCGAGGGCCCTTTTTAAATCAGCTGTAGCGACTTTTATGTGAGTCTTACTTTCTGTTTCTTTTTTTATCTTCTTTTTTTCCTCAAGAACTCTTTTTTCTAAATCACTTTCAAGAGTTAGGAAGATGTCTTTTTCAAGATGACTCGTTTTAAGGTTTGGGTTTAAAAAATGATTTTCCTCTAAAAAAATATTAATAGTATGATCAAATTTTTTATTTTTAAGTGTTTTTTTATTTTCTTTTAAAAAAGTATCTAAAAAGGATTCATAAGTTAGGTCTGAATTTAAATCTTTTTCAAGATCAATTTGAAAGGCCTCAAATTTTAATCCTTTTGAGTTTTTAAAATCACTTAAAAGAGAACGCAGAAACTCAAAAGGTAGTTTTTGACTATCCCGCCCAAAAAATAAAAAAAGGTACTTTTCTTTGACTTTTTCCGAAATAAAAGCCTCCCTTTATCTCTTTCCTTTTCGGAAATAAGAGCGGGTTTATTATAAACAAGAGTAATATTAAGAAAATTTTAGGGTTTTTTTGAGGCCAAAAAGAAGTCTTCTATTGTAGAATTCCTCATGGAAAAAAGTACGGATTCAACTATCATCAAAGCAACAAACCTTACCAAAACATTTGGTGGTTTCAAGGCGTTATCAAACTTCTCTCTTTCTCTTGAAAAGGGGTCTTTTTTTGGGCTTTTAGGCCCTAACGGAGCCGGGAAAACGACTTTTGTCAGGTGTTTACTTGACTTAACGGTTTTAGATAAAGGTCATATCCTTATCAACGGTATCCCTCACCATAAACCTGAAGCGAGAAATCATATATCCTACCTTCCCGAAAAATTCTCCTTTTATCCAAACGCAACGGTCAGAGAAACTCTTCAATTTTTTAGCGTTTTTAAAATTTTAAATAAAAAAGAAAGAACGCCTGAGATTGAAAAGGCCATGGAAGAACTCTCTATCAATGATCTTGCCAGAAAAAAAATAAAGCAATTGTCTAAAGGACAGCTTCAAAGAGTGGGACTTTCCCAATTAATTTTAGGAAAACCCAAAGTCCTGATCCTCGATGAACCCTTTGGGGGCCTTGACCCCCTTCTCATTAAAGATTTAAAGGATCTTTTAAAAAAGCTTAATAATGAGGGAACGACGATTATCATTAACTCCCATATCCTAAGTGAAGTGGAGCGCCTTTGTGATTCCCTTGCCATCATCGATAAAGGGAAACTTCTGGCCTTAAAGAAAATTCAGGAAATAGACCAAGACCTAGAGGATTTCTTCATCCAAACCATTAATTCAAATAAGGAAGCTCACCTATGAGGGGTCGGACCTTTTTTCTCCTTGTCCAAAACACGGTTCAAAAGGAATACAGAAATAAAACTCTTATTTTCCTCTTCCTCTTTACCCTCTTCATTCTTTGGATGGACCAGACTTTTTTTGACTTTATTAAAGACAAGCTTTTTCAGGGACAAACGTTTTCTCTTTTTAATTTTAAGCTCGACCTCTTTTATTATATTATTTCTTCCTGGAATTTTTTAATGGGGGCCCTTTTAGGTGTCAGCTGTCTTAGAAGTGATGTTCAGGAAGGAGTCCTTGAAGAAATCCTCTCCCTGCCACTTTCAAGGATCAATTATATAACCTCCAGGCTTGTTGGTACTTGGCTTATCGTCATGGGTTATTATATCCTCTCCCTTCTTTTGGCCTTTTTGGTTTTTGGATATAAAGGCAAAGGGGGGTTTGATTTTGCCTGGCCTCTTTTTTCTTCTCTCATCATGAGCTCCATTCCAATCCTTGCCGTCATAACCCTTGGGGCGCTCTTTTCGCTTTTCTTTTCAAGAGTCTGGGCCCTTTTAATCACCCTCCTCTTTTCAAGCTTTGTTTCTTTTTCAAACGAAATCTTTGCGGGAAAATATTTTGAGGGCCTCACTCAAATTAAAAGCCTAGGCCAAGGAATTTATGCCTTCCTTCATACTTTTTTCCCTCATATTGGAACCTTTAATACTCTTTCAAAAGAGCTTTTTGGAAATCATGAACTCACCAAAAACCTTTCTTTGGAACTCGTTCACTTTGGGCTCACGTTTTCTTTGCTTCTTTTTATCCTCTTAAAAAGACTTCGAAGCATGGAAAATTATGTAGACGAAGGTTGAGGCTATAAAGATATTTAGGCAGCGCTATCAAGATCAATATAAAGTTCTTTATTTTCGGCCACTCTATATTGCTCTCTTTCTTTTTCGATTCTTTCTTTTGAGGGCTCAATAATACCCCAGACAACTCCAAACTTTTCAAGAACCTTAAGCCCAAGGTAATCAAAATCAAAGCACGTCTCCCAAAAAGAAAGACCTGTCCTCGCACTTTTCGGAAACATATGGTGGTTATTATGAAAACACGTGCTTCCCCAAATAAGAAAAGCTATAAATGAGTTTCTTGAATTATCATCAGAGTCAAAACTCTTATAACCAAACCAGTCACTATGCCCCATAACATTAATAGAGAGAAGGCCTAGCTGGACAGCAAGACAAGGTAGACATTTTATATAAACAAAAAAGGCCATCGCCGTAATATGAGCTGGAAAGTAATATTCAAGAACCATCCCCAGAAGATAAGCTAGCGGGAAAGAAAGGTTTTGCATTTGAAAACCATACCTCCACAAAAACCTAATTTCAGGATAGTTTTTAAAGCGAGGGTCTACCCAATTATAAACTGATTTGACTCTCACCGGTTTAACACCTTCGGGATTCGTGAAATGTTCTTTGTACCGCCAAGCAATGAAAGCGTGCCAAAAACCATGTATAGGTGAATGAGCATCACCATCTTTGTCTGCATTTGGGTGATGGACATTAACATGAATCCCAGCATAGGCATTTAAAGATCCAAGATGGGCCATTGTCCCCACACAACCCATAAAAAACTGGAACCACCTTTTCGCCTTAAAAGCACCATGGGAAAAGTAAGTGTGTAAACACATACTATGACCCCATAAAAGAAACCGGTGGACAATAAGACAAGCGACTAACCATTCCCATCTAAACCCAGCCCAGAAAAGGCAAATGGGACTTAAGACCGAAATCATAACGCCAAGACGAGACATTTTATAAATAAAATGTTCGTTAACTCCTAAGGTATCTTTATTAAAATTATCTACCTTAAAAATGGCCGACTCCTTCTCAATCTTTTTAGCCCACTGAAAACCATAAAAGAGAGGTCTTTCAGAGTCTAAAATTAACACTATTTCCTAATTCCATTTTACTTTTTTCTTCATATAATCTGATAATTTTCCAGTCTTAATCGAAGTAAATTGTGATTCCAATAGGTTATTGCAGTTATCTTTAATTTTTTTTTTATTCAAACCACGTTTTAACAGTAGTTTGAACGTGAAACCTCAATTTTTTCTCATCTTTTTTTAGCGCCTTCTATAATTTTTATTTATCAAAAAACATTACATTTAGCTTCATGACTATAAAAAAGAGGCCTTATTATTTAGAAACATTGAGATGAAAGGTAAGAAGAAAGAACATTGAAATCTAAATCAAAAACTTTATTCTATTATGTTCTATTCTTCCAAAATTAAAACATTCACTTATAGATGGGTTGTTTTTAATCAATTAAACTCTTTAACATTATCAAAAAAGGGGAGCATTTTAATTTTCATCAAAGGAAAAGGTGGAGGTATCCATGGCCAAAACTAAACAAGCTTATGTATTGGTACACATTAAAAAAAATTAATTTAAAAATTTTTTCTTTTAAGAGGAAATTCTTTAAAGCTCATCACTAAAACCTAAACTGTAATACAAATATGAGAACTTAAGGGCCAAAGTAAATGATTTTTCCAAGAGATCACCTGATCCACTATGCCCACCTTCGCTAGTTTCATAAAAAAAGACTTTATGGCCTTGATCTAACATTTTTTTTGCCATTTTTCTCGCATGCCCTGGGTGAACTCTATCATCCGACCTTGACGTTAAAAGAAAAACATCCGGGTAACTAATATCGGGTCTAACTTGATGATAAGGCGAGTAACTTTTAAGATAAGGCCGCATCTCTTTATCTTCCTTGTCATCAGGATCACCATATTCACCAATCCAACTAGAACCGGCCAAAAGTTTTGAATATCTAAGCATATCAAGAAGAGGCACTTGACAAACAATGGCCTTATAAAGGTCTGGTCTTTTCGTCATCATAACCCCCACCAAAAGGCCTCCATTGCTCCCCCCCTCAATGGCCAACTTCTTTGGAGAAGTGACTCCTCTTTTAATTAAATCTTCACTAACCGCCTCAAAATCTTCGTATGATTTATGCCTCCTTTTTTTAAGTGCAGCTTGATGCCAGGAAGGGCCGAACTCACCGCCACCTCTAATATTAGCAACGACATAAACGCCTCCCCTTTTTAACCAATGTTGACCTACCGTAGATGAATAAAAAGGTAAAAGACTAAATTCAAAACCACCATATCCATAAAGAAGAGTAGGATTTTTTCCATCGGTCACCATTTTTTTGGAAGCAATTAAAAAATAAGGGACTTTTGTTTTGTCTTTACTTTCGGCCCAGAACTGTTTAACGGTGAAATTTTCCAAGGAAAAAGGTGGAGGAGTGCTTTTTGTAGCGACCGGCGATAAAGTTGACTCGTTCAGATCATAAATGGCCAAAGTTTCAGGGTTTAAAAAGTTTTCGAAGGACAAGAAACTTATATTTTCATAAGTGTCCCCTAAACCTATAGATACTTTACTCATTTTTGGAATATTTATCTTTTTGGGACTTAAAAAAACTCCTCCCTCATACTTAAAATAGATGACTTCACTTGTTACGTTATGAATTTGGTGAATCATAACTCCATCTTTTAAAAAGCTCATTCCTTCAAAGAAACGTTCTTCATTCGGTCGATAAAACGATGCCCCCTTAATTTGACCCTTTATTAATTTATCCTTCTCCAAAACAAGGATACTTCCCATCGACCAACCTTCATTTTGACTGGCCCAATCATCTTTTAGATGAACAAAAACCTTATTCCCCATAACACCGTAGATTGTGGCACCTTTTGGTAAAGGCAATTTTACAAATTGGTTCTGCTTATTTTTTATATAATAAATTGATTCATAAAATGATAAACTTCTTTCAATTAAAGTTGCACCACCAAGAGGATGATCAATTCTATAGGCCCACACACTTAAATCATTTTCATCACCTTTAAAAATAACCTTGGCATTTTCAAAAGGTTCTCCTCGTTTCCAAACTTTAATTATACGGGGATAACCCGATTTGGTTAGGCTTCCTTTTCCGAAGTTCAGTCCCATATAGACTGAATCGCGTCCCTCCCAATTCATAAAGCCTTTTGACTCCTTATGAGTAAATCCGAATTTACTAAAAGAAATTGTTTGTAGATCAAATTCCCGACTCTCAAATGCATCTCTTCCTTCCCTCGAAAGGGCGATCAGGCAAGATGGGCCTCCTCTTAAAAAAGTGACTCCACCCCACGTCCACTTTACATTTTCCTTTTTGGAAAGCTCATCAAGGTTTAGGAGAACTTCCCAGGAAATTTCTGAATTTAAATAATTTTTTAACGTAGTCCTTCTCCATATCCCCCTTTTATTTTTTTGGTCTTGCCAAAAGTTGTATACATGGCCTTCATAAAGTTGCCCATGGGGTATTTTATTTTTAGAGGATAAATTACTAAAGATTCCATCTTTTAATTTTGTGAAGCCTTTCATATTGGAAAGTTTTTTAACACTTCTATGGTTTTCTCGGTTAACCCATGAAAGGGACCTTGTTCCTTGAATTTCTTCTAACCATAAGTAAGGGTCTTTTCCCCGAGAAGAATCGGAGGTTGCCAGCCCTAAAGGGGAGAAACAAACAGACATTAAAAAGACTCCTCTTAACACTAAGCAAAACATAACTATAGACCTTGTCGTTTTAACTATTTAATTAAAATAATCTAACATTTATTCCTTAAGAGAACTAGAACCACATCCAATATTTTGTTGAGATTTAAAAAGAACTTAGGAGATCCTATTAATTTTTCAAAATCAATTAGAGTATGGACAACAAAAAGGAGTTAAAAGAAAATTTAAAGTTGAAATTTTTTATCTATAAAGGAAATAAGATGTCAATGTAAATGAAATTTTTAATCTAGAAACTGAGACTCCCTGTTATTCCCCACATTTTATTATTTTCAAACCATCTTTCTCTATAAGCAATACTATACCTACCTCTTCCAAAGAAGACCCGAATACCCATGCCACTATAGTCTAAATGTTCTACTTTATAAGAATCTGTCCCCCTCCAATAATACCCTTGCTTTCTAAATGTTTTAATTTCAAGGTCAAGGTCTATGAACCCTTTTTCAAAAGTAAATTCCACTCTTCTATAGCGGATAGGTAAAGACAGAAAGTAGTCGGCAATACTTCCTATAACTTGAGGGTTCGTTTTGGGTTCTTCACTACAGTAATAACAAAGTGGTTCATCACTAGTTGAGCTCTCACTTTTACCAGAATAAATAATTCCCCCACCTAAGCCGACGAAAAAGTTAAGTGAAAGGTTTCCAACCAGAAATTTTCTATAGGCAAATTCAAAAGAAAAAAAGGATGAATTATAGTAAGGATCCTTAAAAATTCCTATTCCTAATAATCCCCCGGCCACCTGCCGGTATTCTAAGAAAGACCAATCCTTTAATTTCCCCCAAAGGTTTGAAGGCCTTTTGTAGCGTTTCCGCTTTGCGACTTTATTACTTTTTTTAGTTTTTATCCTTTTTAACTCTTGTTTTCTTTGACGTATTTCTTTTTCCAATGCCTCCAACTTTTTAATTTCATAAAGCTTCTTTTTTAAAGATTTAAGTTCTCGTAATTTCCTATGAACTTCCTCTTCAGTAATTTTTCTATCAGTTGAAGCAGGGATTCTTCTTTTTTTAATTTTTTCTTTTTTTTCAATATCTAGGATTTTAAACTTAATTTCTCTTAAACACCGATAAACTCCATTTTTTTCTTTTACTTTAATTTTACCTGGTTTAACAATTTTCTCCTTCCCTTTACAGTGATAAGAATTCTCACAAATGTACATAAACTCATCATGGGCCGATTGAAGTGCCTTTTTACAGGCTTCTTCTTCACTTTTAGCAATACCCGATCCACAAGAATAAAAATTATTACCTTCAGCATAGGACTTTTGTTTGTCACAAATCCATTCATTTGAAAATGAATCAAAACAAAATGTTAAAAATAGAAAGTTTGCCAAATAACGATACACTTATAATTTCCATTAAAGTTTTTTTAATTATTTTTACTTTTTTTAAGAAAATTTCTTAACTTATTATAAAGATCATCTCTTCTTTTTTCTTTACTTTCTAATTTTTCTTCAATCATGAGCCTTTCTTCATGATTCTTAACAAGTAATGGTTTTTTTAAAATTTTTATTTTTCTTTCAACTCTTATTAAAATGCCCTTCGGTGTTCTCAGTACCAATTGTCTTTTCTGGCCCCCTTTAAATAATATTGTCAGCACTTTATTTCTTTCATTTTCTTCCAAAGACAAGAATTCCTCTTTTACTGGTATTGTTTTTTCTTTTTTTAACTTTTTACTTTTTCCTTCCTTGCTAATTAACAAAATTTTAAACTCTTCCTCTTTTAGAACATTGCTTTCTTTATTTTTTTTAGGTTCATAACTTATGGATATATCTGCTTGCAATTCATTAAGAAGATCAGAAACATTTTGGACGCTGGAAAGTCTATACCCCTCAATTCTTCCACTTGTATTTGAAATAGGGTCTGCATTACTGGTTTTTAGGTTTTTTAAGCTTGATTTTTCAATAACTTCAGTTGGAATAAAAGCAGAAGGAGGTGCTCCGTCAATAAAAGGAGAGGAGCTTTTAGATACTTTTTTTCCACCAGTATTATTATTCACTGGAGTATTTTTTCTTTTTGAGCTTGATTCTTTTTTTAACTTTCTAAAAGCTTCTTTTCTGGAATCATCTAACCTGCTACGCAAGTCATTATCCTTCCAAAAATCATCACCTCTGGAACTGCCAAAGGACTCTGCCAATATATTTTCTTTGTGGTTTATATCTTGTTCTAATTTCCTTAATTCTTTTTGAATATTATCCTGATTTTTCAGAGAACTTAGGGGCCTAAAATTTTTTTCTGGAAGCAGGAGGCTTCTAGGTATTTTTTTTGATTCACGTTTAAAAACCTTCTTTATATATTTTTGGGCCAACCTGCTTTCTTCACCTGTTAATTTTTCATT
The DNA here is from genome assembly GCA_002715375.1 of Halobacteriovoraceae bacterium. Taxonomy (GTDB): domain Bacteria; phylum Bdellovibrionota; class Bacteriovoracia; order Bacteriovoracales; family Bacteriovoracaceae; genus UBA7317. The sequence goes on along the minus strand of PAZA01000082.1, from coordinate 5,214 downwards.
TTCAAGACTATTTTTTTTGGCTTTCCGAAAAATATTGGAAAATGGATTTGTGCTTGAAGCTGCTCCTTTATCTAAGTCCGACTCTTCTTCAGGTGGTACTATTTTTGTCTTTCCAATTATTGGCCTTGTCAGACTTTGAGGCCGTCCATAAAAATCCAGGTAATTATCACCATCTCTTTCTTTTCCATAATCCATGGAGCTCAGTTTTTTACCAATTTCTGTATTTTTGGAATTAATAATGGCCTCTTTCTGAAAATTGATTATTTTTCCAAAACTACTTTTCTCTAAGGCCTCTACCTTTTTTATTCTCAGTTCTTTTTCAGAACCTGTTTCATTTTTTTTCGGTTTGGTCAGTTCTTTAACCGCCTTATCATAATGCTTTATTACATTTTGTTGAGTAAACCGATCCTTGGCCCTAATATTTTGCAGATCTCCTAATGAATTTTCTCTACTCTTTTCATCTAAAGAGTCATTTAAGACTCTTTTTATTTCTTTTGGGTCCCCAATTTTTAATAATGCCTCCTTGACCATTGACTTTACTTTCGGATTATCACTTTTACCAAGCTGTCTTAAGGCCTCACTTGTTTTTTGTAAGTCTCTCATTTTTAAGTTTTGACTATCTGAGCTTACCTTTCTAATTAATCCATGGAAAAGGCCATTTATATAATTATCCTTTTCCAGTAATTTTTCCTGATTTTTACCAATCATTTTAACGATTAAATCGTATCGTTCCAAATCCAGTAACCGTTCTGAAAATTGAATCTTTGAATAGTCCGTCTTCATTGAAGCCATGTTCGAGTCTATTATTTTTTCATACAAAAAAGAATCCAAATTGGCTTTTGTATTCCTTAATATACCTATTTGTATTTGATCCTCTAAATAAACACTGACCCGATCTCTCTCTTCCTTCATTTTTATATCAGACAAAACCTCTTTCAATTCTTCATTTAACTCACCACTATCATCCCTTTTAATCACTTTTCTTAAAAATTCTGAAACCTTTTCATTTTTAACGTTTGTAAAAGTTAAAAGAAGCTCCTTTTTATCCTTTGGACTTAACCCACTAAAATCCTTTAACTTCCTTTCAATTAGTTCAGGGCTTTTTTCCATCATAAGACCTAATGACTTATAAAAATAAAAGTTCTTTTGATATGCTCTTACCTTTTTGTCATTTTTTAATTTATCATAGAGAACGTCAAACCCTTTTGGGTTTCTCGAAAACCCTAAGGCCTTAATGATAGAGTTGTATACAGGGTGGTCAGGTTCAATTTTAAGATCATTTCTTGAAATTAATTCCCCTAAATACTTAACTGATTCATCATCTCCCTTTTTTCCCAGAAGATATATCATTTCATATAACGAATTTTTTTTAGATAGTGGGACAGTCACATCTTTTAATTCTTTTTCAATTTTATTTTTTATTAAAGACAAACTTAATGGCTTTGTTATTTTAAGCATATGAAAATTAAATATAAGTTTTTCCTTATAACCGCTGCTTTCTTTTTTAATTTCTTCTATTTCTTTTTCAACCTTATTCTTAAATAAAATGAACTCTTGTTCTTTCACTTTATACTGTTCCAGAGTAATCCTATTTGCCTTTAATTCACCCTTTACTTTTTTTAGTTCTTCCTTTTTTTGTCTGATCTTTTTAAATGATTTATCCACTAATAATTCAAATCCTATAACCTTTTTTTCCAAATCATCGATATTTTTAATTATACTTTTGGCAAGTAGGTCATTTTTATTTCTTTCGTCTTCAAATTTTTTTAGAGCTTCACAATAGATTTGATCAAATTCGAGTGATTTTTTTTTCTTTTCCAACCCATCAAAAGAGGAAACAAAATCGCTTTTCACTTTTTTTAATAAATTTAAATTTTCGATATTATGACTGGTAAGAATTCCTATAACTTCCTTTGGAATATCTCTTACCAAACTTGGAGAAGATCCGCTCAAATTATTAAGGCATTTACAATAACTTAGAGGTACCGGAATTGAGTTACATCCCAAAAAATTGGTAATATTTTTAAATTTCCCCAACTCAATTTCAGCTTCACCTAAATAATCAAAGCATTTATCTCGTTCGAGATTTCCTCCGACTATGAGAAGGTTTTCATTGTTTTTATTTTCAATCTGTTCTATTGGGCTGTCGGGAAGAGCAAAAGCATATTGATTCAATAAAATGAAAAAGTTCAAAATTAAAATATTGGAAGTTATTTTTTTATTTATTTCTGTTCTCATGATTAATTCTTTTCGGCGTAAAATCATCTTGAGAAATCACCTTCATTTTTTTTTTATTATTAAGAATTTTTTTCCCTTTTTTTAATTTTATTTTTTTTTCCAATTTAATAACTTAAATTACTTTTTGACCGAAGAGATTTTGGTTTTTTTTAAGTTCTGGGAGTCGTCTTTATGAAAAGTAAAAAAATAATAACTTATATATTTTTTGCATTAATCTGGATAATATTTTACACAGTTAGAAGTAACGCAGGAACGCTCTTAGAAAATGTCCTAAAAAAGACAAAACCTTTTGTTGGGCAAGGAACTGTATCAAAAAAAAGTTATTTTTCCAGTGATAATATAATAGACCTTAATGGTCATGCATCCCAAGAAGTATTTAACAGGTTTCAAAGCTTAATCTCAAAGGCAAATCATGAAATTCTCATACAAACATTCTGGTGGGAAAGCCAATCTCAAGCTGCACAAAAAATCTTCAGGGGACTTGTCGAACTTAATAAGGCCCATACAAAAAGTAGGGTAAAGCCCAAGGTCTTTATTTTAATTGACTCAACTATTTTGCAAAGGGCCCATGGGAAATTAAGAAAAGTTGTTAAAAAATTAAAAGCTGAAAAATTGGGACCAGTTCCAACTGCTGTTTCTCTATCTGAAAATTTTCAATTGGCCAAGAAATATATAATAAACTTTTCAAAAAAGTTACCCAATGTAAAAGTATACGTCCAAAAATATGAACATGCCTATATAGGAAGCCTACATGGTAAAACTCTGGTTGTTGACGGTCAAATTGCCATGGTTATGGGAACTAACCCTCAAAACTACCTAAATGAACCTCATGCCTGGTATGATCTTGGATTTACAGTAGCAGGAACAGCTGCCATAGCGATGAGAGAAGACTTTGTAAGTGCATGGGTTCAGGCAATTTCCTACGATGATCAATTTAAAGAAAATATAAAGGAATTAAAGAGGTTTCGAAAGAAGCTAGGTTGTAACTGGGGTAGAACTTTTATCTGCAGGGCCTGGACAAACCTGGATGCTCATTGGATTGAAAAAAATAGAATGGCATTTGATAAAGTATCCACGTCACTTGGACTTCCTCCTTCCCCAAAGTATAAAATTTTTCCAGTAAAAAAATTCATACAAGAGGACAAAGGAAACCCTCTTTCAAACGTAAGAATAGCTGTAACAACAAGAGTTGGGAATGGCTTCCCAGAGATTTTTAAAGGTTTTAATACTTGGATAAATCGATGGGTTAAGAATCACAAAAATATCAAGGAAGGATACAATATTGATAATACTCAAGATCAGGCCTACTTGGTTTCTTTTGGAAGTGCCAAAAGTCATATTCATATTTTGAGCCCAAACTTTAATGATGATGATGCCATTAAATCTTTAGCCGATGCTGTTAAAAGAGGTGTCCATGTCAAACTCGTTACAACGTTTGGTTTTAACAGAAGTACTGAAAATTATCCTGGCCAGGGTGGAGATAATAGAAAAGGTTATTGCAGACTTTACAAAAAGGCCCTTAAAGTAACAAGGGATAAAGAGAAAGTAGAAAAGTTTCTTCATCTTAGGTGGTATACAAGACCAGATGGTGTTCGGGTAGATGATAGCAAGTCTGTAGTTGATGACGAAGGTAAAGGAAGACCAGATGCTATGCACGCTAAGTATGCAACCATTGACGACCAAGTTGCCATTGTTGGAACGGCCAACATGGACACTCAATCCTGGAACCACTCTAGAGAAATAAACCTTTTAATTGATAATAAAAAAGTGGCAAAAAGCTGGGATAAACAACTTTTCAATGATGTTTTTAATCGGTCTGATAAATGGGAAGGGCCAAATGAATGCAAGAAATTTAAAATAAAAAAGGAATAATATTTCAAAATTTTATTTCGATCATAAAGTCCAGTGACTTCTTAACGTTATTTCTTGGGCCGGAATCCGGACCTGTATTATCCATACAATCCCTGAATCCTTTATTATTTTTCCTCAAAATGGCGCCCCTGGAATTGATGCATGTTGCCCTCCACTGTTTCCAAAAGCCTTCTTTCTTTTTTGGCATCTCATTAAGTATTATTTTTTTCTCGTATAAAGGTACTTCCCCTTTAAACTCAATAGATTGAGATAAAGCTGCCTGAATATGAAATAGACTCCATATTAAAATCAAACGAAGTAAAGTGTTTATTTTTATTAAGTTAACCATTTTGATTAGTTACTTCCAAAAGAAATGAATTAATTCAATACTCATATTATAAGGCTTAATCATTATCCTCTGAGTAAAATTCGAATATTCTTAATTCAATTAATTTTATTTAAGCTTGAGTTTTAGATGCTCTCTTTAAATTTATCTAATATTTTTAAATAGATACCTTTTAAAAAAAAGTGAAGTTTTGACTTAGAAGAAAGAATAAAAAATTAAACAGCGATAAGAATTTTATTCGGTTAAATTTTATCTAGGTTCTTTCCTTTAAAAACCGATACTTCTAAAAGGGTTAGCATGTTAACTTAAAATTATAAAACCAAAAAAAGAGGATAAAATGAAGTTTCTAATTCTTGAAGACGACGAATCAATGGTAAAACTCTATACGCACTGGCTAAATAAGGCAAACATTAAAACAGACACTTGCTCATCGGGAATTGAAGCTATTTCGAATCATTTTAAAGACAAAAACCATAACTTTGATCTTATTATTGCAGATTTACATCTGGAAGATGAAAAAAGCGGTGATCAAGTCATTAACCTCCTAAACAACTTAGAAATGTCATCAAATAAAAAAACACCCGTCTTATTTTTGAGTGCTAATATTAATAAAGACCTTCGAATTCAGTTTAAAAAAGATAAGCATATTAAATTCATGGAAAAGAAAAATATTGGGTACAGTAATTTTCTTCAAAGAATTGAAAGCTTAACAAGCCAAAAAAAATAAATCCTTTCTTTTCTCCTGACAAATAAAATACCTATTTTCAAAAGCCTTTGAA
>PAZA01000081.1 GCA_002715375.1 Halobacteriovoraceae bacterium | reverse complement strand
ACTTAGAGTACCCTATCTTATTCTTAACTGCCAATATGCTTTACTGATTATAGATACTAAGTCATAATCTCGTGGATTATGATGAACTTTAACACATCTAATCAGTTCGTTTGTCTGCTTTAAATACACGCGTTCTAAGGATACAAAAATGGCATCTAAATTTCTAAAAAAAACTTCAAGTATTATGCTAACCCTTTTAATTGGTCTTATAGTCATTTCGTTTATGTTTTCTGATTACCAAATTGGTGGTGGGAATGCTTCAAGTGATAAAATTGGGGAAGTAGGAAACTTACCAATAAAATACAAAGAGTATCAATCGGAATATAATAGAAACATCCGTCTTTACTCACAATACTTTGGACAAGGAAAACCATTAAGTTCAAAGCAAATTCGTGCTCTTAATATAAAGGACAAATCAATTGGCTCCTTAGTTAATAGGAAGCTTATGATGAAGTTCGGTGAAGCGATTGGGTCCTTCGCAAGTGATGAGGAAGTTAAAGATGAGATAAAAAATTACAAAGAAGGTGGGAAAGAGATTTTTAAAACGAATGGTCAATTTAACGTAGGACTATATAAGAGGGCCCTTGCAAACGCTAGAATTACTCCCTCAGATTTTGAAAAGGATATGAAAAACCAAATTAAAGGGAGAAGAACTGAAGAAATTCTTTCTAACTTTCCTATTTCAAAAGGGTACCTAAAAGATATTGAAGGTTTTAAATCACAAATCATCAAAGCTGACCTTATTGAAATTCCAAAAGATGACTTAAAGAGGTTTTTGAATGTCTCGAAAGAAGAAATTATGACCTTTCTTTCAGAAAAAGAAAACCACAACAAAACTAAAGCCCTTTATGATTCAAGAAAAGTATCATTCGCTAAACCTGCTAAATTCAAAGCTCGGCATATACTCCTTCTAACAAAAGGAAAAAAAGATACAGAAGTAAAAAAAGAAATTGAAAAGATAAGTAAGAAGATAACAAAAGATAATTTTGAAAAGATGGCCAAAAAATACACTGAAGATCCTTCCGGAAAAGCTAGCGGGGGCTCCTTACCATGGTTCTCTAAAGGCCAAATGGTTCCAGCATTTGAAAAAGCCGCTTTTCGATTAAAGAAAAATGAAATATCCAAGCCAGTAAAATCACAGTTTGGATATCATATTATTCTTCTTGAAGACAAAAAGGAAAAGTATGAACCTCAATTTAAAGCTCACAAGGATGAGCTTGCGAAAGAGCTTGTTCAAAATGGAAAAAAAGAAGAGACAAAAAAGCTTCTTCAGGAAGTTCTCTCCAATGCAAAAAGCTATCTAGACAATGACAAAAAAGAAGAACTTGTAGCTCTTCAAAGGAAATATGCTTTAAAGTATCAGCCTGAAATGGAAATTAACCGATATGATGGACCAAAAGGACTTTTTAAAATAAAAGGTAAAAACCTTGCACAGCTTTTCCTGGAAAATAATAAAGGACAAGTTTTGGAGTTTGATGAGCTCACTAATATTACTTTAGTAAAGGTTTCGAAAACCAACGTTTTGGTTGCAAATGACAAAAAACCTAAAACTGAAACTCTTTCGAAAACGTTATCATATAGCTTTATCAGATCGCTGAACCAGGACCTTTTAAATAATTTAAAAAACAAACACAAAGTTAAAATTTTTAAGAATTTTTAATTAAAAATTTCTGATTTTATAATGAAAACTTTTACTGTCGACGAAAACTGTATAGCCTGTGATGCCTGCACAATAGAGGCTCCAGGCTTCTTTTCTATGGATGAAAACGAAGGCCTTGCCTTCGTCTCCAACCAACCAAAGAATGACTCTGAAGAAAAAATTTGCAATGAAGCCTTGGAAGCCTGCCCAGTAGAAGCCATTAGCTTTACTGAAAGCTAATTAAGGTGCCTAATTACCTCTTAAGACTTAAGACTTCCTGGAGCATCTGATCAGCAGTTTGAACAGCTTTTGCGTTAGCAGAGAAGTTTCTCTGACTAGTCATTAGCCCTACAAACTCGTGAGCAATATCAACATTCGAAAGTTCTAGAGACTTTGATAAAATATCTCCTCTACCACCTTCATTGGGTTTCCCTACAGTTGCTTGCCCAGAAGAGTAGCTTTCTTTAAAGAGGTTTTTACCCTTCTTATAAAGACCTTCATTATTATCGAACTTAGCTATTGCAATTTGAGCAACGTTTTTTACTTGGCCATTATTGTAAACTGCTGAAAGAACACCATCATCATCAAAAGCTAAACTAGTCAAAGTAGCAGCACTATAACCATCTTGAGAGTGACGGTTTACGGAAGAAAAAGAACCATATTGGGTAATTGCTTGGGACCCATCACCATCTTCAGCCAAACTTTCACCAAAATTAAATTCAATTTTTTGATCCGGCTTGGCCCCTAAATTAAAATTAAAGCTATTTTCATCTACAATTTCTTCTGCCAACTGACCTTCATCAGAAAAGATAAGCTTTCCAGTTGCCATTTCAACCATTTTTCCTTTTTCACCATCAACCGCATCCGATCCATCAACTGTCACATGATACTGCCACTGATTGGCACCGATTTTATTATAATAAACCGTTAACAGTCGGGCCGTTCCAACATTATCGTAAACAGTTACACTGTTAGCGAATGAAGAGGTTTCATCAGGATCATTTATATCAAATTCTTGAATTTTGGCCCTGGAATCAAGGTTCATATCAAAAGTAACTTTACTAGTATTAACTGCAGGAATTGTGGATCCACTCATTTTAATTGGTTCTAGCTTGTTTATAAATTTGCCATTACCATCACTTGGGAAGCCCATAACATTATAGTTATCTGAATTGACTAGCTCACCCTTTTTATTAAAGTGCAAAGATCCATCACGAGTAAAACCTTTACCGAACTTGGCCTTGACAGTGAAAAAGCCATCACCATGAATCGCTAGATCTGTATAACTATCTGTTCTGGAAATATCACCCTGTGAGAACATTGGTTTAATATGGGCCAGTTTAGTACCGACACCAAATTGGTCTCCACCATCAATCCCCTTTAAGCTTAAGGATAAAACATCCTGGAATTCCCCTCGAGAAGCTTTAAAGCCAGTCGTCTGCGAGTTCGCAATGTTATCACCTATGATGGACATATTTTGACCCATGGACTTTAAACCTGAAATTCCGATATTAAAAGACCTCAATATGGCCATGAACCCCTCCTAGGTACAACTGATTGATGTGTGTAAAACTTTTATTAAATATCTAATTCATTATATCTTTATATTTATTTACAGCCTCTTTATTAACTATTTTTTCCGGCCGATTTAATTTTGAAAGATTCCCTCTTTGCATTTTTTTGTCATTTGCAAGGTTAAAACTTTCAACATCTCTAAGAAAAATCTTTTTACCTGTTTTTAACCAAAGAACCGTTTCACCATTTTCGAAAGTTACGCCATTAACGACACCTTTAGACTTTACTTCAGTTTTAATTGGTGTAGCGTTTTTATCCCATGCGAATATTTTTGCACTATAAGTTCCGGGAGGTACAAGCTGTTTATCCATACCTATTCCATCCCATTTAAAAACATGATTCCCTTGACCATGTCCTGGTAACTCCGTTTGAAAAGCCATTTGTCCTTTTTTGTCTAAAAGTCTGACAATTACTTTATCTGAGTTTTCTGAAACAAAGAAAGGCACTTGAACCTCAGATCCACTTCCATCAATTTTTACCGAAGTACCTTGTGTCATTACTTCTTTTCCTAAAAAGCTAGCTCCATAAAACTTATCTTGAACTTCAGGCTTTGGATTAATTTTTCCCATTTTAGAGTTTAAGTTTACTAGTTGCTCTAGAGAAGAAAATTGAGCTAATTCAGCAGAAAATTTGTGTTGATCCATAGGTTTCATTGGATCTTGATTGGCCAATTGAAAAGTAAGTAATTCCAAAAATTCATTTTTTCCTATTTGGTTATGCTTTCTTCGATCGACAAACTTAACACCACCATTCATATTTTGTTTACCGGTAATGGTATTTAAGTCATCACCAACATTATCATTTCTGCGAGTAGCAGGTCCTGGATTTTTTTTTATATTTGAAAAAGGGTTTGGACCCTGGTCAGGCCTTCCAATAGCTGGCATTAACTATCCATCCTTTCTTTATACCGCTCCCAAAGCTCTTTTCTTCTGTCGGAGTCATCCTTCTTAGATTCATCTTGATTACTATATTTAGAACCTTTTCCATTTTCGGAACTTTGATTCTTTTCACTATCAAAAGAGTTATTCGATTCATTCATTGAGTCTGAACCGGCGATTATTTTCATTTCACTAATTTTTAAGCCTAGATTTTTTAGATTGTTTGATATTTCACTTTCATTTCTTGCGAAGAATAATTTTCCGTCATCTGTCCCTGTGAGAATCTTTATATCAATTGTTTTATCGGCATTTTCTGTGACATCTAATTTAAATTTTCCTATTAGATCATGTTTAACTGTTAAACTGAGGTTTTCATCCGATTTATTATAATGACCTTTAATATATTCACCGACTCTATTTGCCAAAGCTTCTAATGAATTACTTTCAGAACTTATCTCTAAAGGAATCGTATTACCGATTGAAATATCTCTATTTATATTTGGAATTTTGTTATTTTGAAATGATATTTTTGGTGCAGAGTTATCGCCACTATCATTTGTCTCATTATTCATTAAGGCTTCTGGATTTTCATTTTTTACAGATTGGGCAACTTTAATTTCTTGATTTAAATTAACTTGTGCATTTTTGATCTGAGACTTTTGATTGAAATTAAACTTTTCTAATCCATCTATTATTTTTGTTTCTTTTAGGTTTCCATTTGATTTTTCATTAATTGTTTCATTAAAGTTTTCTTTATCTGACAGTTTTATGTATTTATTTAAACTATTTAAATTAGGCTTTTGATTATTAAATTTATTTTTCAAAAAAAGAACATCCTCAGATGATTCAATTTTGTTTTTAACAAAGTTTTTTCTAGGAATTTCTTTAGAATTAAATTCATTCAGATGATATAAATTTTTTCCGTACTGAGCATTATTGCCTTCAAATTTCTTATCAGTTTTGGAAGCATTAAAAAGATTTTGCTCATGTACTTTATTTAAAAAGTCGTTCTTATTACTTTGTATTTTTTGATTCAATATCTCATGCTGCACTTTATTAACATGATTTCCAGTTTGTTTATTTTCTAAATTTTCAATACTATCGAGGCTGATTGAATTCTTTTCAATTAGAAATTGTCCATTCTTAATTTTCTTAAATGTTAAAACATTATTTTCATCTAGCTTAAAGATAAAATTGTTTTTTTGAACAAATTCTGAAATTTTATCTTTAGAAAGGGCAATATCCTCGAGATCAGAAATGATTGCTTTTTTATTTCCAAACTTAAATGAAGAAATAAAATTAACTAGGTTATCAATCTGCTTTTGACTTATTTTAGGATCTGGAATTAGTTCTTTAAAAATATTTCCATTTTTATTATCAAAGAAAAAAATAGTTTTTTCATCTGCTAAATTTAAAGAATCCTTAATTTCATTAATAAAATCTTCTGAATCTAACTTTGAAATGGTCTTAATTAAATCATTGGTTCTTTCATCAAGTATTTTTTCACTCTTACTAAACAATTTTTCGCTTAGGCCTTCACCTGAATTTTTTAACTTGTCCGGAGAAATATACATTTCGAGAAGTGAGTCAAAGAGGCCATTATCACCTCCATTCTTTTCAGACTCATCAGCTACGGACTTCCCTTGTATAGGAGAAGTTGGAACCGTCATGTTTAATAATTGAGATAGTTGCATAAACCTTCTTCATGGCATACAGTGTTACTCCTATCTTTTCATATTGATGTATTGTTTTTGAAGCCTGGAAGATATTTCCTTTGTCATTAAGTTAAAGATTTTACTGACTTTTACTGAATCTAAAGCTCCTAAAATTTTAAGAGCTATATCATTTTCTTGAACACTCAAAAGTTGTGCGGCTGCCTGGGGTCTCATATTGGAAATAACTTCAACCATATGATTTAGTCTTTTATTTTTTTCCAAGTCTTGCTTATCCAAACAAGAGATTATTTTACTTTGTTTTTTTCTAAATTCTTTTATACTTTTTTCAAAGTTCTTTTTCATTAATTCAATTTTTTCTTTTTCTCTTTTTAGATTCAATTCAATCAGTTTTAAATCTTCTTCTTTTTTAAAAAGTTCTTTTGAAAAAGATAATATTTTAGAGCGTCCTATTTTTTTCAATTTTTTTTCTAACTCTTTAATAACATATTCATTTAGCTGTTTTTCCGTAAATTCTTTTACATCTTTCTTTTTTTCTATTTTATTTTTACTCTTATCCACTTCTTCTTGTGAAAAAGACCGGATATCAGTTAATGAAAAAAAACAAACTATAATAAAAACAATTTTTTTTAAACCTTTAAAATATCTCATCTTTTTTCCTGGTTTTATTCATTATAAATGATTCTTCTGCCTCTGATTGGATATATTTTTGATATTTCATTTTAAAACGAACCAGTTCATTTTCCCTTATTTTTTGAAATGTTTTAATCTCAGATTTCTTTTTAATCAAAATATCTTTTTTATTATTTATTTCCTCATCTAATTTTAAAATTTCCCTTTGTATATTTTCAATTTTTATCCTGACTCCTTTAAAAACAGGAGGCATCAAGGATAAAACTTTACCTTCAGTTAAATTACTTCCTTCAAAAGGAAGATCGAAGGCTTTTGAAAGCTCCCTATTGTATGTATGTATTTCACCTATCAATTTTGATTTTTTTGAATTTAAATTTCCAATCTCAAGCATTATTTTTTTTTCTTCAGAAATAGCTAAATTTAAAATCGTTTGAAGGCTAAAACTAAATTTTTTCATCTTTTAAACTCATTCATCCTTCTTCAAAACTTTGAGCTTTTTGGACAACATGAATCATTCTCTCAAGCATTTGATCTATCATCAAAACTTCAGAAGAGTCTTGATTTTGTCTTACCAAATTCATAAGGTCGTCATAAACTTCAATCGCTTTATCTATTCTTGGATTGCTACCCTTCACGTAAGCACCAACATTAATTAAGTCTTCATTTTCTATGTATGAAGATAATAAATCTCTAAGGTCTGATGCAACAATTCTATGCTCTTTTGTTACGACTTTATTCATGACTCTCGAAAGGGAAGATAATATATCGATTGCAGGGAAATGGTTCTTATTGGCCAGGTCACGACTTAAAACGATGTGACCATCTGATATCGCTCTAATTGAATCGGAAATGGGCTCATCCATATCACCACCTTCAACAAGAACTGTGTAAATCCCAGTTATTGTTCCGGAATTTTTCTTAGTACCAACCCTTTCCATTAATTTAGGTAATTTAGCAAAAATAGAAGGACTATAACCTTTTTGCCCTGGAAATTCTCCTGCAGATAATGCTATTTCCCTACCTGCCATAGCAAATCGTGTAATTGAATCCATCATAAGAAGAACATCTTGACCTTTATCCCTAAAATATTCAGCTATCGTTGTTGCTACATAAGCAGATTTCATTCGTATAAGAGGTGAAGTATCTGATGTAGCAGAAATAATAATTGATTTTTCAAGTCCTTCTTTTCCTAAGTCGTTTTCGATAAATTCAAGAACCTCTCTACCCCGCTCACCGATAAGAGCGATGACATTGACATCCGCTCTCGTATTTCTAGAAATCATTCCTAATAATACTGACTTACCAACACCGGACCCAGCTAAGATTGAAATCCTTTGCCCTTTTCCTACGGTAAGAAATCCGTTAATGGAATTAATTCCTAGATCTAAAGGCCTCCTAATTTGTTTTCTATCTAAGGGGTTTATTGCTTTACCAAAAATAGACCTTAATTCAAATGGTCCTTCTAATTCGCCTAATTGATCTAAAGGTTCACATTTATAATCTAAAACTCTACCGAGCATGGAATCTGATAGTTTTATTTCTGTCGTTAAATCTCTGAGGTAAACTTTTGTCTCTGAGTTAATTCCCGTAAGTTCTTCATATGGCATCGCTATACATTTATTCCCTTTTATCGCAATAACTTCACCAAAACAACTTTTTCCAAAATCTGTAACGAACTCAACATTACTTCCTAAAATTGCTTTTGATAGACTTACTTCATAAGAACCACCTAAACTACTATTTACTTTTCCAATTTTTTGAAAAGGACTTTTGTTTTCAAATTGCTTATAAATGGAAGGAATATCAATAAAAAAATCTTTATTCATTTCCTACATCAACCTTTAAATTGTCAAATATTTTATTTATGATTTCAAACTGCTCTTCTTGTGTTCCTTTTATAATTCCATTATCTGATTCTAAAGTCATTCCTTTTGCATCGGAGTCATGGTTCATAATTAACCTTACATTAGTTAATTTTCCAATATTACCTTCTATTTCCTCTAGAACTTCAGGCATCTTCTCAAAATCTTCCTTACTCACATGTAAAATAAGATTGGATTTAGAATCAACTTCCGAGATCAACTGTTCCAATAGCCTTTTTATATAATCATCATCGTCTTTAAGTTCCCTTTGAAGTATCCATTTTGAAAGATCTTTAATTAAATTTAAAATATCATTTTTTTGCTTTGTGAGAATTTTCTTATAACCTTTTTGTAAATCAATTATCATATCAGAAAGGGAAATTAATTTTTCATCAGCATCACCTCTAGTTTTTTCAAATATTTCTTTTTTACCTAATTCAAGTCCTTCTTGCCGACCTTCGTCCCTTGCATCTTCTTTTATAAGATCTACTCTTTTTTGAACTTCCCTCAAAATCTTTTTTTCTCTTTCTATTTCTTCTTGTCTTTTAAGACCTCTATGTTCTTTAACAACAGGTGTAATATTAAAATTATTTTCTTCGGCTAACTTTCTCTCATGGATAAGAACATCTTCTCTTATTAGATCTTCTCTTTTAATAATTCCTTTTAAATCCTTAAATTCATATTCTTGAGCCTTATCCTCTTCATCTTCAGGTTCCTTAAAAGCCTTAAATGTATAATCTTGAATATTAAAATCTATTCCAGAAAAGAAGTTTTCTTTTTCCAATTTTCATTCTCCGAAATTTAAGCTATCTGCTTATCTGACTCTGTTGAGTGAATCATTTCATGTACAAGTTGTGCGGCTTTACTCGGGTTAGATTCAACAAGTGCTACTATCTTTTCTCTTAACATGTTACCTTCGATTTTCTCTGGATTCAGTTTCTCTTCAATCTGTGGGAGAGCATCCTCAAGGCCTGGAAGTTTTTGATCCGCCTGAACTTTTTCCAACTCTTCTAAAGTTTGAGGTAAAAAGTCTTCAATGGATTCAACAGTATTGTCTGTTACCCACTGAATAAATGGTTTTACGACGAGAAGGAAAAATAGAGTTATTGCAAGACCTACAGCTGAATACTTTGCAATATTTAAGATAAGTTCCCTATTTTTTCTTTCCTTTATAATCGCTTCTATTGCTTCTAAATCTTCAGTTATAAACTCCATATTTTTAATAGTTAAAGTATCACCTCTATTTACTTCTATTCCTATGGCGGAGGATACAATCGCTGAAAAATTGGCCAAATCTGCTTCAGACCACTTCTCATATTTCAGAGACTTTTTACCATCTTTTTTAATCTGATTCCCTTTATCATCTAGAATAGGAACCCGTCTTCCATCAATCATAACAGCTGCTGTGATCTTTTTTATGCTTGCAGTTGGTTTTTTTGATTTTGTGATAACAGAAGGTACATTGTAATTCTTTGTTGATAGTTCTTTATCAACATTATTCTTGGTTTCAGGTATTCCTGGTTGGGGTTGTTCGCCAGGTAAATTACTTCTTGCGCCTGGTATGCCTTGAGGTGAAGGCCTGCTTCCATTAATTATTTGCTTATTTTTTACTTCAGATAAAACAGCAGCATTTTCACTGTTAAAGTTAGTAGAAGTAGAAACACTTTGTGTAAAATCCATATTAACTGCAACTTTAGCTACAACCTTACCATCACCAACGACTCTTGAAAGTATTTCTTCAATTTGTTTCTCATATTGGCGGTTTAACTTAGCCTCTAATGCTAATCGATTAGCTGTATGAGAAGTCATTGGATCACCAATATTGTCTGAAAGCTTTTTACCTCTATGATCCAAAATGATTACATTTTCAGGTCTCATCCCTTCAACTGCAGATGATACAAGTGATCCTACCCCCTTTATTTCAGCTTCTGTAAGAAGAACTCCCCTATCAAGCTCTAAAACGACGGAGGCGGAAGGAGGTTTTTTCTCTGAAACAAAAGGGCTAGATTCCGGTATTGATAAGTGAACTCTTGCCCTTTTAACACCTTTAATATAACTAATAGTTTTTACTAATTCACCTTCGAGGGCCCTCTGCTTATTTACTTTTTGAACAAAACTAGTTGTTCCAAAACTTTGTTTATCAAAAACTTCATAACCAACAGAACCAGAGAATGATACTCCTAATGTAGCTAATTTTAATCTCCACTGCTCAACCATATCTTCAGGAATTCTAACCGTTTTACCATCCCTAGAAAGTTGGTATGCAATTTTATTTTGTTCCAAAAGAACTGCAATTTGCTTAGAATCCTCTTTGTTCAAATCTGTATAAAGCGTCTTATATCTCGTCTTTGAAGCCCATATTATTATTCCAATTATCCCAGCAACAATAAATAAAGAGACTGCGATGAGAGCTATTCTTCTAGCAATTGTAAGACTCTTAAAAAACTCAGAAAAGCTTCTCGCTATTTTTTCAAAAAACTCTTGCAATTTACAAACCTCTCATTAATTATACTTGCATTCTCATTACTTCTTTATAAGCATCTAAAACTTTTAATCTCATTTGATTCATAGCTTTGAAAGCTATATCAGCCTTTTCCACCATCAAAAGAGTCTCATGTATATTTTTTGATTTTCCTGTCGCTAATTTCTCAATAGATTCATTTGCTTTTTTCTGAAGATCATTCACTTTTATCAATGAATCTTCTAGAAATTCACTGAAAGTTTTTGAATTATCTTGATAAGAGTTCACACCCTTTTTTAAATCTGAATAATCAAGCATTTTATTTACTTCAAGATCATTCTTTTTAACCCAAGATTCAGCATTATTATTTTTTATTAAGCTTGCTGATGATCCGACTGTTTCTATACTCATTTTTTATACTCCAAATTTAATTATTTTACCTACCAATTTCCAAAGACTTCATGGCCATAGATTTTGCTGTATTTAGGGCAGAAATATTGGCTTCATAGCTTCTGGAAGCTGATATCATATCAGCCATTTCTTTCATTACATTGACATTAGGATATGCAACATAACCCTTTTCGTTTGCATCAACATGACCTGGTTCATATTTCAAAATAGGAGGTTCGTTAATGGAAAGGACTTCCGTTGCATGAACTTTTTGAATATTAGATCCCATTTCTCCTTCCAAAATATCAGAAAAATTTTCTCGAGCTGGCTCCGCTCCAAAGACGACTTCCTTTCTTCTGTATGGCCCACCTTCGACAGTTCTGGTCGTTTGAGCATTAGCAATATTTGAAGAAATTGCATTCATCCTTTTTCTATTAGAAGCCATCCCAGAAGAACTAACATTCATGCTTGTAAAGAAGTCCATCAGTTACTCCTATCTATCCGAAGTTATCGCGTATTTAAGCAATCCAAGTTTTTTGTTTAGCAGCTGAACTGAGGCATCAAACAAAATTTTATTCTTTGCCATAAATGCCATTTCCTGATCCCGATTAACAGTATTTCCAGATTCATTAACAATTCCATTTGGATCATCAAATACTGTTGGCTCGACCTCATCAAATCCACCACCACCAATGTTATAGTGTTTTTTGTCATTAACTCTTAGAGATCTTTGCTTTTCTAAATCGAGGGCCCTGGCCAATGCTTCCTCAAACTCAATCCTCCTGGCCTTGTAACCAGGAGTGTCTGCATTGGCTATATTTGATGCTATTACATCCTGCCTTAATTTTCTAAAATTAAGTGAAGTGGCCAGCGCCTGTAGTGTTTTATCTTCTGGATTAATCATTTTTTATTCAGCCTATCTTAAGTTAACAAAAAATGCATTGCCATTATTTCTATACTCGTTAATCTTATTCCTTAGAGTTCTAATAGAAACACCAAGTATCTTTGCTGCTTGTGTTCTATTTTCACTTGTATGAATAAGAGCCTTTTTAATTAATAATTTTTCAGCTTCTTTTAAAGACATAAGCCTTATGCCTTCATTGTCCTCATCACTCATCATATCGACAGTTTTCTTTTCACCTATTTCTAAGTGTTCTTCTGTTATTAAGCCATCAGAGCAATTAGCGATAGAGTTCTCAATCACTACTTTTAATTCTTTTATATTATGAGTCCAGTAATGATTAAGTATTTTACTTAAAGCATCCTCCCCTAACATAAAAACATTTTCATCTTGAGAATAAGTTTTTAATAATATATTTGATATGTTTTCAAGATCTTCGATTCTTTCTCTCAAAGGAGGAAGGGAAATTGAATTTGTAGAAATGTATGTAAATAGCCCTCTATAAAATCTTCCTGATCCTACTAACTTAGATAAATTCTTTGTAGTAGTTGCGATAATTCTTATATCAATATCATAATCATCAAGCTCATTTAGTATTTTATGTAATCTTTTTTGGAAACTATCTTCTAAGCTATCTATATTAGCAAAAACAACAGTTCCATTATTAGCTACTTCCAAAACACCTTTATTAAATCGACCAGTGCTTTCATCTCTATAACCTAAAATCTTATTTTCAGCTAATTTAGGATCAGAGTTACAGTCTATTATTTCAAATGGTTGATTAATTCTATTAGACGTTTTATGAATATACTCTGCCAAAACTTTTTTCCCTACACCAATTTCTCCAACGATTAATACTGGTGCTTTGGTTACAGAAACATTTCTTGCAATAGAGATTGCTTTTTGAACTTTTGGATCTTGCCCAAATAATTCCAAATTTAGATTGTCCATAAGACCTCCTGTCATCAAGACATTTTAAATTGTTCTTTTACTTATTTTTAATTCTGTTAATTTCGAGTTTACTAATTCCTTTAGCATTACAGCGGCACTCTCTTTAGCAAGTATTCCTCTGAGTACTTTCTCGCCTTCTTCATCATTTTTATTTCTTATTAAAGTCATCCCTAAAAGGTAATTTGATCTATCTACATAAATACTTTTTGGATTATTTTTTAAGAAATCCTTTATATTTTTTTCTAAAGATAAATTTAGATCAGGACTATCCTTGGAAAAGTCTAGTTCTAAAATAAGATACGATATCCTTTCTATACTTGATTTTAAAATTTTATTTTTTCTATTTAATTTTTTTACATCATTAATAAAGGCTTTACCCATTTTCTTAAACTTTTCTATATTACTTAATTCATATAATGAACCCGTGTATTCATTTATAATTTCTGCAAGTTCACTTTGAGATGTCGAAATACTCCCTTTTAAATTTGAAAAATATTTCTCAAAATTATTTATACTATTTTTATAATCGCCTTCCTTAAAGTTTAATCTCGCTAAGAAAAGATTCCCTCTGTTACTTCTAGGATTGTTCTTTATAAACTTTTCAATATCTTTTTTAGCTTGTTTTAAATCACCTACAGAAAAATCCTTATATATTCTTAGTTCATCCATTATATTTTTTACTTTTATTCTTTCTACCCATATAGGAAAAGTCCTTTTATATTTTGATCTTATCTCCCCTATCTTCTTATAGAAATCACTAAAACTGTCATAAAATTTTAATTTAAGAAAAGAATGAGCGATCAAATAATTTAAAAAAGGATCATGACCTACTTTATTTACATACAAATCTTTATAAATTTCCCAAACTTTTATTACTTCACTAAAATTACCAGCTAAAAAGTTCTCCTGGATTATCCCTACTACGATTTCCGCACCATCTCCCAGAAAAACTACCTTATCTCTATTTTTCATTTTTATTAAGGGAATTGCATTTAAGTAGGTCAGTGCTTTTTTATACTCCTTATCAACGATAAAAAGTCTTAATCTTACCAACCACAGTAATTTTTTTAAATTTTT
>PAZA01000080.1 GCA_002715375.1 Halobacteriovoraceae bacterium | reverse complement strand
TTCAGTTGAAGGAAATTCAGCTTCGACCTAATATTGAGTCTCATGACTTAGAAACAAAGTTGAAAAGAGCTTATAAATTTTTAGATCAAGGCGATAAAATTAAGATGGTCCTCCAGTTTAGGGGGCGTGAAATGAGTTATCGTGAAAATGGAATGAAAAAATTCCGAGCTATCATTGAGAAGGTTGAAGAATATGGTGCAGTTGTCGAATCTGAGCCTAAAATGGTAGGGACTAGGATCATTGCTATCCTCGCATCCTTAAAAAAACCTGTAAAAAAGCCTGAAGAAAAACCACAAAAAAAGCAAAAAGATAGCGGTGGTGCTTCTAGTGGCAATGTAAATGCTTAGAATATATAGGTTTTACCTCGTGTGTTAGGTGGGCTGGTGAGTTTTGAGAATAAGCGATCAGACATTTACAAAGGCTTTAATAGCTGATAGAAGGGATCTCCTCTTAGGAGAAACTAAATTAAACTTGAAGGGATTTTATTATGCCAAAGATGAAAACGAGAAGATCTGCCGAAAAACGATTTTCTGCGACAGGTAGCGGAAAGATAAAGCGTAGAAGAGGTGGTCTTAGACACAATCTTGGAAAGAGAACAACAAAGTCGAAGACGCTTGCAGGAAAAACAGACTACGTACATGAAGCTGATGAGAGCAGAATTCGTAGAATGTTACCTTACCTATAATCCTCATCTAGTTTTTGATTGAGGTTATTTGAGAGAAGGTTTGTAGTTAATTGAACAGAGTCTTGGGAAATAAAGATCTTATTTTAAGAAGACCCCAAGGATCGTGAAGGAGAATGAAAAATGGCACGTGTAAGAAGAGGTTTTAAGGCCAGAAGAAGAAGAAACAAAATTTTAAAAAGAGCGAAAGGCTTTCAATTTGATAGAAGAAGAAAATTTCGTCATGCTGCTCAGACTGTCGTCAGAGCGATGCACTACTCTTACATAGGTAGAAAACTACTAAAAAGAGATATGAGAAGGCTCTGGATCCAGAGAATAAGTGCGGCGTCTAAGACCGTAGGAACTTCATACTCAAAGTTTATGGGTGCCTTGAAGAAAAAAGGAAGCGTCCTTAATAGAAAAATGTTAGCAGAGATTGCTGCGAGAGACTTTGAGGGTTTTAAAGCTATTGAGCAGAGTGTTCATTAGTTAAGTTTAAAATGAATTCTTTTTTGAAATAAAAAAACCTCTTTATAAAAAGAGGTTTTTTTTTGTCTTTTTTCATTAAATCAAAATAATTATCTAATTTAATCATTCTTCTATTAGGTTTTCCTTGTCATTTTGTTACAGTTCTTTTTAAAATTTTCATCGATAAAAATTGTTGAACGAATATTGTTTAAGAAAGTTCTAAGGGCCTCAAGGATCATTAAGGAGTTTTTAATGAAGAAGCTTTTGAAAAGCTTAATGGTTATCGCTTTAATCATACCTTCTTTATCATATAGTTGCGATGAGCATGGCTTAACGGGAATTATGGAAGAGAATGACCTTTATATTGGCCCTAACGAAAAAGGGGTGTCAGAGGTTTCCTATCCTGACTTTAAGGATGTTATTGAAAGAATAACAAGACTATATGAGAAGGATTTTCGAAAAAGAGGATTAACGCTTTTTATTCAAGATAGTTGGGAAAATGGTAGCGTTAATGCTTATGCTCAAAGAAAAGGGTCCACGGCTCTGGTTAATATGTTTGGGGGAATTGCACGCCATGAAACAATGAGTAAGGATTCATTGGCACTTGTAACTTGCCACGAGCTAGGACACCACATCGGAGGAACTCCGAAAAAAGAGCGCCCTGGCTATGGTTATGGAAGCTCTAGGAGAAAAGTCTATACGTGGGCAAGCAATGAAGGGCAGGCAGACTATTTTGCGTCCATGAAATGTTTAAGGCGTTATTTTGAAAAAGAAGATAATGTTAAGGCCATAGAAAATAGAGAAGTTCCCTCTTTTGTTAGAATTTCCTGTCAAAACCAATTTAATTCAGCTGAAGACGTTGCAATTTGCATAAGGAGTGCTTTGGCTGGTTATTCTTTGGCCAATCTTTTTAATAGTATTAGAGGACGTTATTCTGCATTAAGTTTTGAAAATAAAGATCCATCTAGAGTGCTAAAGACCTACGACAATCACCCAGCTCCGCAATGTCGTTTGGACACTTATTTTGCAGGTGCTTTGTGTGATAAAGATCTATACGATGAAGTTAGTGATAGTGAAGTGGACAAAGGTGTTTGTTCTAGGCGAGAAGGATATGTTATAGGGGTTAGACCTCTTTGTTGGTTTAGACCTTTTTATCAATAACCCAAACCTCAATATGTTGAAGAGCAACTTGAGCCACCTAAAACGCAGAAGCTTGAGCAAAAGGGGTGGTTCAAGAATACTTTTTTCGAAGATTCAGACAAAGATTCACCAAGCTCAAACTCTTTCTCGTAAGGAATGAGAGTGCATGCTTGAACTTTGGTTCTACTCTTGCCTTTAGGCTTTACTACCATCCTTTCAGAGGAGCACATTAATGAATCAGGACTTTTTCCTAAAATAGACCAACAGGACACAGTTATTTCGGGCGTATCTAGGTTTTGCGATTCCATTTCAGGGAAAAGAACAAGGTTGTTTTCATTTAAGGTTAGAGCTATATCATTACTTTTAAAAAGAGATTTAAACCCTTTAAGGGCCTCATTATAGTTTTCTGATTGAAGGAATCTTCCTGCAATACTTACATTGAAGCTATTGTTAATTAGCCACTTGATACTCTTAAGAGTTGGTAAAAAGGTTTTTGTTCCCCTTTCCTTTTCATGGATTTCCTTTGTGAAGTGATCCAAAGACACTCTTAGAAAAAGTTTGTCAGGAAAGAGGTCATTAAGTACGAGAAGCTTTTTATCCCATCTTGAAAGGACTCTATAGGCATTGGTTAATATAAGGAGTTTATGACCAGCTCTTAAGATCGTTTCAATAATATCTATAATATGAGGGTTTAAAAATGGTTCTCCACCTGTAATTCCGATAAGGCTTACGGGTAAAGATTTTTCTTTTATTTCTTTAATATAGGGAAGAACATCATCTTTTGTAAGGTACAGGAGGCGGTCATTTTTTGGGCCCGACTCAATATAACAGTTTTGGCATTCTAAATTGCAAAGTGTTCCTGTATTAAGCCAGAGAGTGTTAAGATGACTAAAGTTAACAAAAGCCCTTTCTTCGCCTTTTAACGTTTTATAAGGGTCCTGGAATTTTAGTTTATTACTCAATGCGCTTTCCTATTTAGCAACAGGGTATTGAAGACTCACTTTCTTCCAAGCCATTTCCTTGGGAGTCATTATCCGTGAAAAGTTTGTTGATTATAGGTTTAGGATTACAGTTAGGAAAGGTTCCATGGTGAGTATCCCAACTCCCTGCAAACTCAAAATATTTTCTCATCCTGCTTTGATTCAACATAAGGTAAGTGTTACCGCATACTTCTTTAAATTTTCCCTTTGGGAAGGTGTGTCCTTGATCAAGATCAATTGAATGAGGTGATTCTTCCAAATTCCCTTTATAGCAAACAGCTTGTCCATAATCTTCGCAATCAGCTTCCAAGTCCTGAATTTTGAAGAGTCTGTATGTAATAGAGTAAAACTTAATGGGGTCAATAAGCTTTTTTACCTCTTTATTACTAATTGTAATGGGTTTTACAGAGACAATCCTTGGATCTTTAAAGCCAGAGCTTTTGGCAAGGTTTGAAAAATCATTCCAATAGAGGGCCCCACTTAAGCATTCTCCGTAAAGGAGCTCATTATTGATAAGGTGCTCAGGAACTCTTCTATCTGAGTAAATATCTGAGAAATAAAATTCGCCACCAACTTTGAGGAGTTTAAAAGCATCTTGAAGAACCTTTTCTTTATTTGGAACTAGATTTATGACACAGTTTGAAACAATAAGGTCAAAAGAGTTGAGCTGCAAAGAAGCATCAAGTATGTTCTCAATTTTTCCATGAACAAATTTTAAATTTTTATCTTCTAAACCAAAAAGTTCTTCATGGTATTTTTTGTGTTTTTGAGCGACTTCAATTTGTTCTTTGGTCATGTCAATACCAACAACGCGCCCTTTTTTTCCAGCAAGTGATGCAAGTATAAAACTATCTCTGCCAGATCCTGAGCCAAGATCTAGGATATGGGACCCTTCAATGGCCTCAGGTATGATAAGTCCACACCCATAAAACTTTTCGTTGACCTCAGGATGAATGGAATTAATGAGGCTTTTTATTTTTTTTGATGTTGTTAGGTCTATACTGCATGCAGATGTTTTAAGATCGCGGTTTGTTTTTAAAACTTTCCCATAATAGTTTTTAACACTATCTTCAATATTATTACTCATGACTTATCCTTTTCAATTAAGGTTGGGTAAAGTTCAAACTACTCAGTTCCTGTAAATTTCAAGGGAACATATAATCATTCTATAGAAAAAAGGAAGGAAAAAATTAAATTTTATGTTTGTGAAGAAACTTTTTTTTGCCGCCTTGTTTTAACCAACATTCACCCCATGCATTAAGCTCTATGACACCTCTTTCAATTTGGGGAAGTGCTTCTTTTTTATTTTCTTTTGGAATGAGAAAGGAGTTCTGATTCATTATTTGAGGTTGGGCTAAATAATTATCTTGCAGGTTTTCCTGGTCTCTTAAATAGACGTTTCTTTTAATATCTGAAGAGTTTAAAAAGGGAGTCATGATAGATAAGCTTTTTGTTTCATTATGATGAGGTAGCCCAAGGAGGTGTCCTAATTCATGAAGTAAAACGCTTGGAAGATCGTAGTGAAAACTTTCATTTTCATTCATTGTAAAAATATAATCTCTGTAATTAAAAATAATATCGGCATGAATGAGTTCAAGGTATTCAGATGAAGTTCCTTTATTTCTTCTTAATCCGAAATATTGTGTAATGGCGAGAACCCCATCCGGTAAATCATCAAACCATTTATAGGATTTATAGACACCTATTTCATCATCATTAAACTCATGAAGTGTTTCATAGTTTCTATTTTCAGCAAATTGAGCGGGAATATTAAATATTTTTTTATTTATTATGCTTTTATCCCAATTTACCAACATCTTATCTAATGTATTCAACCCTTCTCTGGGTTGATCTTTTTCAAGAAAGTCATTTTGAAAGTCTTCGGAAAATCTAAGTTGAAGTGGGAGGCTTTCTATATTCCACCTCATAATTCTCTTGGACCGCTGGGAGGATAGGTCATAATATGAGTATGAGCTCGCATGGTGCCCATCTTTACCACAACTAAAAAGGAAAAAAAGTACGACAAAAAGCGAGCTTTTATTTGAGAAGGCTTCCATCTTTCCATCTCCTAGAGCAACTATGAAGATTTATCGGATGGAAGGCTGAAAATGTGAGGTCTTTTATTAAGCTTGCTTTTCTAGACTAGATTATTTGCTTTTTTATGGTCATTTAAGAAAGCTTCTAATCCTCGGTCTGTTAGTGGATGCTTAAAAAGAGATTTAACGACTTTAAAAGGCATCGTAGCTACGTCAGCACCAACCATGGCAGCTTCCCTAACATGTAAGGCATGTCTAATAGATGCAGCTAAGATTTTAGTTTCAAAGCCATAGTTATCGTAGATATTTCTTATTTCTTCAATTAAACCCGGTCCATCATGTCCGATATCATCAAGGCGGCCAATAAATGGTGAGATAAAAGTAGCACCATTTTTTGCGGCAAGAAGGGCTTGGTTGACAGAAAAACAGAGTGTTACATTTGTTTTAATTTGATTGTCGCTAAACCATTTACATGCTGTAATTCCAGCTTCAGTAAGAGGGAGTTTTATAACTACATTTTGGTGAATATTGGCAAGCTCTCCACCCTCTTTAATCATCCCATCGACATCTGTAGAGATAACTTCAGCAGAGATTGGACCGTTAACAATTTCGACAATTTCCTTTATAACATCAAACTGGTTGCGGCCTGACTTCGCTATAAGACTAGGATTTGTTGTTACACCATCAATGATGCCCCATTTGGCTGCTTCCTTAATGTCATTTACTTCACCTGTATCAAGAAAAAAGTCCACTACGGCCTCCCTATGTTTAAGTCTGGTATTAATAGTTTAATAAAAAGAATGAAACCAGAAGCAAAATAGCAGCCAGATGAGGGAGAGACAAGTTTTCCAGGATACCTTTTTTTGCTATTATGTGTCACTTTATAGTATGGAAATTAAGTCGGGTCATCCAATTACTTTTTTTATTTTTGCTTCTTTTTTATTCATCAATCTGCAATCGGTACTTTTACTGCAAGACTCATATGCTGAGGACTTTGCTAAAGGGAGCGGGCCTCTAATTCAAAAGAGGTTAAAAGAGAAGCTCGAAACTCTTTTTGATAAAAATGTCGATTATAGAAAGTTTTCAGGTCGGATGACAGATAGGGATAAAGTCGGAGATATCTTGAAGGTCTTTACCGAAAATAAAAACATCAAATTTTTTAAACCTGGAGACCCTCTTGAGTTTCGTTTACCCAACCAAAGTAATTCCTTTTGTAGAGGTTTTATAAAGGTTGTAGAAAAGAACTATCTTACCCTTTATGTTAAAAACCTCTTTAGTTGTTTTAAAAAAGGAGAGTATATGAGGAGAGGCTCTCAGATGGTATTTTATGCACCAATTTTAGAAGAAAGGGTGAAGGATGCCGGTTTATACAGAATAATTCTATTGAGGAAAAAACAAGAGTATTGGGATCAATTAAGAAAAATGAATCAATTTATTTGGAATTACGATCAAAAAAAAATAAAAGTTTCTGCTGCTTACGATAAGAGAATTGTGGCATTAGAAAATAAAAAGAGGAAAGAGCTTGATGTTCTCTTAGGAAAAAAAAGGGATCAAGTTCTTTTGCAAAAAGAAATTGTTAAAAAAATAGAAAGATTAGATAATGACTTAGACTATTATATAATTGATCAATACGAACCTGAACTTGATAGATGGCATTTAGATCATGATTTAGGCTTGCCGGTCGGAAAAAAACCTCAAAAGAAAAAATACCTATAAAAGTTTGCTGTATATGATTTATATAATAATCAACTGATTAGTGAAAAAAGTCAGAGTAAATGTGCTTTGATAGATGCTCTTTAAAGGTCTTTAAGCTATAGCTTGGAGCAACTCCCATCCACTCTTTAATGCTTTCTTCATTTTTGTCCTTGAGCCAGTTAAAAATACAGGCCTGCCTTAAAGATCTAGGAGTGAGTTCTATTTTTAATTTTTCGCTGTATTCTTTAAAAATAATTTCAAGTCCTCTTGGAGAAAGTCCACCTGATAATATTTTATATGGGTTGGCATTGAAGAGGATTTCTTCAAATTCAAGGTTTTGTTTTGTCATTTCAATTTTTAAAAGATCCAAGTATTTGTTTGCAAAGTCATTGAATATGCTAGGGAGTGGAATTGAAAAGGGGTCTCTTTTTGGTGGAGTAACCATAACTCTTGGCTTCTTCCCTAAAAATATATGGCTTTTCTTTAAACAGGACAGGTCAGAAACTTTAAGTCCTCCTTTGAAAATCAAAAGGGTTGTCATTAAATTTCTAAAAGCGATTAGTTTTTGTAGATCTTTAGATTGATCAATTTCTTCTAGGAGATGATTCCAAAACTTTTTCAAATTTTTGAAACTTGTTGGCTTTGGTATATCAAGAAATTTAGGAGATGTAGGTATGGACCTTACAGGGTTATTAGGCACCTCACCTTGAGAAAGTAAAAAATCAAAAAAGTTTCTAAGTGTTTGGAGTCTTCTTCTTCTAGAATTGTCAGAAGAGTATTTCTGATCTAGGAAGTGGGCATAATGCCTGATAAGGGAGTTAGTGAGTGACTTTTTGTTGGGTTCCCAACCATTGTCGATTAAAAAATTATTAAAGCAATTAAGATCTGTTTTATAATTCTTTAGAGTGTTAAGGCTTTTTCCCTGTTTTTCACAATTATAAATAAAATTTGTTTGTTGCTCAAAAAAAAAGGCTGGAGTGGTATCTATTTGTTTTTCCAAAAGTTATCCTCCCGCAAGGTACAATACTTTTAATGTTGACTCTTTTGGAGTCGTAAAAATTACAGGTTTCCAGTGCATAAAATCATACGTAAGTAAATAATCATAGACAACTAAAAAGGATTCTTTTAAATTCAGGTCTCGTTTTTAAGCATGAAAATTGAATATTGAATGAAGAAAGTAGATGAGGATGAGAAGTTACTTAAGAGGTATGGAGTTTTCTCGTGGACAATTGTTTGTCATTAATTGAAGAGCTTGATGACTTTTTCAAGTTAAGGAATACTGTAAGAGGTATTACAAAAGAGGAAGCTCTAAGAGACGCTGTCTCTCTCATATATTCTCATCCTGTAATATCGAAATTTCTTTCGGGCCTTGATGTTCAGTTTAATAGTGAAAAGCTATTTGTTGAGGCATTAACCCACACTTCTTTTGTCAATGAACAATCCAATTATCCTTTCCTTTCATTTGAGCGTTTGGAGTTCTTTGGTGACTCCCTTTTTAATTTTCTTGTGAGTGATTTTTTAATTAAGAACTTTCCAAGTTTGAAAGAAGGTCCTCTATCTCGTTTTCGAGGGGCTGTTGTAAATGAAGGAAGCATGGCCGAGCTTGCAAGAAGTATCTCTTTAGGCTCCTGTTTGCTTCTGGGGAAGGGAGAAATAAAGTCTGGTGGTTATAATAAGGATGCAATCCTTGCGGACTCTTTAGAAGCCTTATTTGGAGCAGTCTTTTTAGATCAAGGATTTGAAGGGACAAAAAAACTCTTTTATAAAATACTCGAAATTTTTGAAAATAAAAATTGTTTACCTTATATATCAATGGAACGCCTAGAAAACTTTGATCCTAAGTCATTGCTTCAGGAAAAAACAATGTCCTTGTACAAAGAGATTCCTGAATATAGGGCCATAAAGTTCGATGATGAGCTTTTTCAAGTGGATATTCTTATTGGTGGGAAGGAGATTCTTTCCACAAAGCATAAATCAAAGAAAAAAGCTGAAAAGTTTTTGGCGAAAGAAATATTAAAAAAAGAGTTATACCTTTTACCCTAGGAAAAACATGTTAATTGAACATCAGCACCCTTCAAACAAGTCAATAATGGTCTCAGTATTAGGAGCGCCAAACGTCGGCAAGAGCTCATTTGTTAATAACCTAATGGGATTTGACCTTTCTGTTGTTACCAATAAACCTCAGACAACGAGAAATAAGTTCCATTGTGTAATCAATATAGATCACACTGAAATTATTTTGGTTGATACTCCAGGTGTTCATGTCAATAAAAAAGAAATAAATAAAAGGATGAATGAGCAGGCCAAAGAAGGTGTCCAAGGGGCTGATATTAATTTGCTTCTTATTGATCTTAGCAAAGAAATTTTTAAACAATTTATAGAGTTCAAAGATATTATGAAAACAGATTTAAACCGTACATGGGTTGTTTTCACTAAGACTGATAAGGTTGAAGACTTTGAAAAACTGCCGTTAAACGAAGTCGTAGAAAAAGCAAAAACTCTTTTACCTTCAATTGAGAATTTTTTCTCTATAAGCTCAAAGACAGGAGACAATATTCACCTTATTACAGGTGCATTGTGTGATGAAGCTCAATCAGGTCCTCATCTTTATACTGATGGAGCTGTTTCAAATAAAAGCGAGCGTTTTTTTGTAGCAGAGTATATTCGTGAACAAGCTTTTTCTATTTTAAAAGAAGAGCTTCCATATGAAATTGCTGTTACAGTTGAAGAGTTTATGGACAATAGAAAGAAAGGCTTTTCTAAAGGGCCAGCTGAAAGAAATATAAAGCCATCTATTGCTTCAATGATTTCAGCTTCTATTTTGGTTAATAGGGCAAGTCAGAGAGCTATTGTTGTAGGTTCTAAGGGCTCTGTTATAAAAGAAATTGGAACGAGGGCCAGAAAAAAGATTGAATCAATGGTCGGTGGTCAAGTCCATCTCAATCTGCATGTGAAAGTTTCTCCAAATTGGTTCAAAAACAATTTTGTCCTTGAGGAATTAGGTTTACCAAGGGCAATTGACTCTTCTCGAGTCTGGAGAAAAAAGTAAGAGATATTATTTTTTTAGAGGGATGTTCACTTTTTGATAAAAAAGAAGAAGGATAATTTTATGGCTCGTTCAATGGTTATTTCACTTATAGGGAGACCTAATGTTGGTAAAAGTACCCTTTTTAACCGTCTGATGAAGAAGGCCCATAAAGCTATAACTTTCGACCAAGCAGGTGTGACGAGGGATCGTCATTATGGAATTGCAACTTTTAATGAAGGTGAGCAAGATCAAGAAAGACAAGCTGTTTTAGTTGATACAGGAGGGTTTTACCCACAGCAAGTTCATGATATTGAGAAATTTGATGAGCATAGAGGGCAAAACGATACGTGTGATCACTTTTTCAACATTATGAAAGAACATGCTGAAATGGCAATTGAAGAATCAGATTTAGTTCTTTTTATGACGGATGTTAGAGAGGGAGTTCTTCCTTTTGATCACGATATCGCAAAGTTCATACGCTCTAAAAAGAAAGAAGTTTGGTTAATTGTAAATAAATATGATTCTGATGCTCAGGCTGGTGCAGAAGCTGAGTTTTACTCTTTGGGTTTTGATGACAAATCTCTTTATCTTCTTTCTTCTTCCCATGGTAGAGGGGTTGATGACCTTATAGACTCTCTTGGGAAAAAGATTATAGAAATAGAAGGATCTCATTCTTCTGAAGACCTTTCCCTTCAATCAGGTCTTGTTCCGAAGCAAAATGTTGTTTCTAGGTTGGCCATTATTGGAGCGCCAAATGCAGGAAAATCAACTCTTCTAAATCGTATTTTGGGGACTAATAGAGCTTTGGTTAGTGATGTTCCTGGAACGACCGTTGATCCTATTGGAGGGTATTTTGACCTTGATTTTGGGAAAAACGCTTACCTTTTGGATAAAAAGCAGGTTGAGGCTGCGTGGGATAAAAAGAAGATTTTTACTTCTGACTTTGAGCTAAAGCAATCTAAAGTATTTGAGGAGTTTGGAGATTCTGACTCCCCTCTTGAGCTAGAAAAGTCTTTAGAGGAAATGTATAAAACAGTTTTTACCGAAGAAGAGAATTTAGATTTAGAAGAGGAAGAGCCGTTATTGCAAGAGGAAATTGGTGAAGAAGCCTCCTTGGAAACTTCTAATAATATTCGATCTATTCATATTGTAGATACTGCAGGAATTAGACAGAAGAAAAAAATAAAGTCATTTATAGAGTCTCAGTCTGTTTTCAGATCCTTGCGTTGTATTACTGAAGCGGACGTTGTGATTTACCTTATGGACGCAACAAAAGGGATTGGTCATCAGGACAGAAGGCTTTTAGGAATCGCCTTGGAAAAAGGTAAGTCCATAATCATGGCACTTAATAAAGTAGACCTTCTAAAAGAAAAGCTCAAAAGTCAAAAAGATAGAGAGGAGTGGCTTCGAAACTTGAGAGATGAAATCCCTTGGCTAGATTTTTGTGATTTAGTAACTCTTTCTGCGAAGGAAGGAAAGGGTGTAAATCGTCTTAAGAGAACAATCCAAAAGACAATTTTCGTGAGAAAGAAAACGGTATCAACAGGCCATTTAAATCGTTTTGTTCAGTTTCTTGTAGATAAAAATCCTATCGTTGTTAAAAAGGCCCGTGGAGCCAGATTTAAAGTTAAGTATGCTCTCATGGTCAAGAATGGTCCTCCAACCTTCCTTTTATATTCTAATAAGTCGATGGGGATTCCTGAGAACTATAAGAGGTACATAAAAAATAATTTGAGAAGGGAGTTTGACCTTTATAATACACCTGTCCATGTTATTTTCAGATCGAGCTCTGATCAAGAGAAAGGAAAAATTAAAGGTTAGTATATAAGCTTTAATCACCAACCGAAGATATAACTTACCTTTGTGGTATATCCTAAGCCTGCAAGGTTTTGATACCCGAAACCTGAACCTGTCGCAATTGGTCTATATTTTTGGGAATATTTATCATGAAAGTTTATGGAATGTATTAAAAACTCCACACCCAAATAGGTGTCTTTTAGCTTTATTGGAAACTCAAGTCCCCCACCATACCCAAAGCCAAATCCACCACCTTTTTCATTATCTAATTGAGACTGGTCAATGAAGCGGTTTGTGACATACCAGTATTCCATTGAGAGAGAAAGATAAGGGTTTGCGTAAGTGATTGCTGTACCTAAATTGGATGTATCGAGGTAATGTCTGTAATTAATAAAAAACCGAAGGCATCTAACTGCGATTGCTCCTGGCGGGTCAGGGTTGTATCCATTAACAGCTTGATCGATGAAAA
Source organism: Halobacteriovoraceae bacterium (assembly GCA_002715375.1). Classification (GTDB taxonomy): domain Bacteria; phylum Bdellovibrionota; class Bacteriovoracia; order Bacteriovoracales; family Bacteriovoracaceae; genus UBA7317. Next base: position 7,178 of record PAZA01000080.1, on the reverse strand, counting down.
AATGATGTTGAGAATAGGCCCAACCAATTCCCATAGATGTTCGAAAGTCAATAAAGTAGTTAAGTGAAAGACCGAACGTAGGAGGCTCGTTTACGTAAGCACTACCTCTATTTCCATCAAACATTGTGTGACCTAGTGTTAGTGCCACATTGTAAAATCTTGCATATTGATAAAAATTTTCGTCTTCAAGAACCTTTGTGTCCTCATAATCTTCTTTAAAGTCATTAAAAATATCATTTCCACCTAAATTGAGGTCGTCATTTTCAATTTCGAGTGGTTCTAATTGACCCTTAACAGTACTTGGAGATGAATAGAAGAATAAGGCGATAAAAAGCGTGAAAACTATTTTTTTTAACACAGAAAGGGCCCTTATAGATAGAAATGCACTCCAGCTGTTAAAATATGATTTCCTCTAATTTCTATAGCAAAATTGTCTAATTTATTTAGTGAAACTCCAAACTCAAAGCTAAAGCCTATACTCTCTATACCTTTAAGGTGAAACTCTGATCCTAGGTTGAAATCAAATTGAAAACCAGACTTACTTGTTGTACCTGACTTTTGGCCTAAAAGACCTGCGAGTAGGGAGCCATAGAAGTTTAATTGTGGTTCTTCAAAAATAAGTCTATAAACTTTGATTCCTGCACCATGCCCTCCACTCGTTTCGTTTGTGCTTAGCGCAACTAGCCCACCCAACGCAAGGGTCGGGGACTTTTGAAGTTTAAAGCTTATTGCTGGAATGTTGGTGATAAGTTGGTTTGTAAAGCCGAGCCCAAGGCGACCTCTTTGGTGTGACGCGTAGCTCTTTGTTTGGAAAGCAATTATTAAAAGAAGGGGAATTAGGTAGGAAAGATAAGGGGGCGAAACTCTTTTCACTTCAGATCTCTCTTTTTTTGCTAAAAGGTCATTTTTCCTTATTCTAACACGGCCTGTATTTTTGACAACTTCGTTGGAGGTTACTAAACTGTGACAGTTCGAGAGTACGTATTAAATAGAGAGGAATAAAGATGAATGAAGTAACGGCTACAGCTCCTTATAATGGACCAGAAGGTGCAGGGGGCCCTCTAACTGATGATAGTATGGAAGCTCAGTGGAGTAAGTATAAAATACCAATAATTTCTTTGGTCGCAGTGATTGTTCTTGGCGTTATCGGCTATGGCTTACTTTCCAACCACAAAGAAAATAAAAATGAAGAGTTTGGTAAGAAAGTTTACCGTTTTACTCAGACTTATTCAGCCAAATTAGAAAAAGGAACTTACGATGTAGCGTCTTATATTGCTTCATTTAAGGTGCTGTTAAAAGATGTTGAAGGTTTTGAAGGAGCCTTTCCGCTTCTCCTTAGTTCTGCAGATAAGATAATGCAGAAAGGGGACTTAAAAGAATCTCTTGAGCTTCTGCAATTAGCTGAAGCTCAATATTCTAGCAGTAATGCATACAAGGCTTTTTTCATTAGAATTCGTTTAGCAGCTCTTTACGAAGATATGGGCAAATTTAATGAGGCTTACGATGTTCTTCAAAGCCTTTTAAAGTCTCCTGTTAAGCTTTTGGAGTCGAAAGTTTATCTTGATTTAGGTCGGATTCATCTTAAAAGAGGTGAGAATGAAAAGGCCAAGACAAACTTTCAATACGTGATTGATAATGGGAAAAGCGGAGATGATATCGTAAAGATGGCAAGACTTTATATTTCGAATATGGAATTGAAAGGTTTAAAATAATTCGACGATCACTGAAGCTTTTGACTTTCTTAAAAAGGTTTTCCATGAAAAAATTCTTGATTGAATTTGTACCTTTTGTGTTTTTACTTTTGACGGTTTCTTGCTCTTCAATAAAAAGGATCATACCTTTGAAGGGCTTGGCCCAAAAAAAACCTGTTTTTACTGTTCTTTGGTCAAAAAATTACGACCCTGATTATAAAACAGGGAATTTGCCTATTGCTCTTAATGGGCCTATTGCCAAAGACGGTATTGTTTATGCTGGTCATAATATAGGTGAAATGCGGGCTTATGATGTAGAAACAGGGAAGAGCGCTTGGACCGTAAAGGATGGTGGTTTGTCCCATTCAACTCCCATAGTCTATAAGGATATGCTTATATATGGGACACTGCAAGGGCGTCTGTTTGCCAGAGATCGAGACACAGGAAGTTTGAAGTATAGTGTTGAGTTAGGTTCTGGAGTAGAGACTCAGGCGGTGGTTTACAAAGATAGACTTTTTGTTCATTTAAGAAATCACAAAATCTTTTGTCTTGATGCTCAAACTGGAGCAATTATTTGGGCCTACAAGAGGTCGATGTCTTACAAGACAACCCTTCAAAGAGCATCTCGACCATTTATTTCTAAGGATAAACTTTATGTAGGTTTTGCAGATGGATATTTGGTTGCATTTTCAGCTCAGGATGGTTCTTTACTCTGGGAAACTAAGTTGGCTGAGGGAGTGAAGTTTCCTGATGTTGATACTGCACCGAAATTACTTTTTGGGAAAATCTTTGCTGGAGTTTCTGAGGGAGATATTTTTGTTTTAGACCCAAAGAGCGGAAAAGTTCTTAGCAAGTTGCCCTTCTCTTCTTTAAGAGAACTAAAATCGATAAAGGAAAAGATATTCATTGGGACTAAAAAAGGAAAAATGGTTGTACTAGATGAAAACTTGAAGCTTATCAAAGAGTCGGCGAGCTTAGATGGAGCGATAACAGATTTTGCTGTATGGAAAGACCGCTTTATTGTTGTAGGCACGATCCGAGGAACATTATATGCTCTAGATATTAAGGGCCTGAAAGTTGTTGATTATTTGAGTTTTGGTTACTCTGGGTCACCTCATTTCAGTGAAACGAGCATAGATGGCTCATTTCTAAGCGTTATTACGAGCAGGAATAGGCTCCACTTAATAAAATAAGATAGTTCACTACCTAATTTATCTTCTTTTTACAAAGTTAAAATAATCTTGAGCCCATGGGGCTTTCATTCTACTCAAAATTTGCTTTTTTAATTTAGTGTCCTTTTTTAAAGACGCAGGAGTTCGGCTTAGCTCCTTTTTTCTAAGGCTAGATATAAGGGCCATATTTGAGAAAATTGTAGTTTTTAAAAGAATAGCTAGGTTCTTTCGTGATGGTTTAAACTCATTTTTTGATTTCTGGATAGTTGTTAGGAGGTTTTGGAAATTGTAATAATTAGTACTTTTTCCTACCTGACAAAGTTGCTCAATTTCCCTGAAAGTTTTAAACGCATGGTAAGACAATGCTTTTTGTATGGTCAATGGCCAAATTTCTTTATCCTGAGTTTTTATTATGTCTATAACTTTTGGCTTTTTACTTTTCTCCGTCATTGGCAAATAAAGTTCTGGCGAAGTAGATAAAAAGTTAAGGTCCTCAAAGTGCTTTTTATTTAAAAAAGCATAATTGAGTTTCTTTTTACTTTTACTTTGGGAATATTTAAAACCCTCTTTAAGAAGAGGTGTATGAAAATGAGGGCACGTATTTATCTTTGGTAAAGTTGCTGAAGAGTATGCTTTGATTTTTTGATACTGCTCAAAAAGAGTCAAAAAATAAAGATGTCTCGAAGGTTTGAGCTTTTTCTTATTTTTTGGTTTATTTTCGATAGAGGCTGGTCTACGTGAAAACATTAGCCCTTGTGGCAATGGGGGTGGAGAAGGAATAAGATTAACTTTCTCTGTATGCGGATTAAACCTATTCATCTTTGAACTAAAAGTTTCTGGTTGTTTATAAGAAGAGCTACAAGATGAAATTAATAGGATAATCAAAATATTTAATAATGATATTGTAACCTTTTCCAAAACAAGCTCCTGATTTTTTGATTTGGTTTTTAAAATCAATAGCTTTATCGGATGGTTAATCTCAACTTTTAGAAGAAATAGTGAATAGATGTAGTCAATAAAAAAACTGTATAAATTTCTAAGTTAATAGAAATTAGAAAAAGGTAAAAGTAAACGTTAACAAATTCAGTTATTTATTTGCTCAAAGAAAAATCTAAAACGAGAGGGTAATGATCTGAGGGAAAGTGTCTCAAGTCAGAGTCATCTTGAGGAAATGGAAGAGGAACACCTGTTTCAGGGTCCTTATAACGGTAGATGCCCGAGTCCTTTTGTCGGATTACGGGTTTGAGTTTTTCTGAAAGAAAAATGTAGTCAAATTGAAGAGACTTTTTTTCATTATTTGAAGTTGAGTGAAGTAGGGTGGATCTTTGATTTACAGGAATATCAATTAATTCAAGAATATCTTTCAAGTCAGTTTTTTCATAGAGGTATTGGAACTCGGGATCGGAATTTGAAAATTGGGCATTTCCATTAAAATCTCCACCAATAAGGATAGGAACTTTATTATCGTATTTTTTTTGAAGCTTTAAATAAACATCAATTAAAGTTTTTAGTTCGGCACGTCTTCTCTTTGATCCATTTTCATCATATCCGCCAAAATCCAATTGAGATTTTAAGTGGACGGAAAGTAAAATTAAAATAGGAGTTTCATTTTGACCTTTTGGAAAAACTCTTAATTCAGCGATATCTCTTGAAAATCTATGGGGCTGATATGAAGGAGGAAGGTTTTGTTTTTTCTTTTTTTCATTTTCCTTTTTTTCAAACTCATAATTGAAATTTATAGAACGGTTTTTATGAGTATAGTGATTGTAAGAAAAAGGCATGCCTCTTTTAATCAGAAAACCAAGATCGATCCCTCTATCAGAGTTCCCCTTTATAAGAGTAGGTGAAAAATAATTGTTGCAATACTTGCTGTTAAAGTTACAAAGAGATTCTTCTCCTCCAACTTCTGATATCATCAATATATCTGGATCCATTTCCAATATTGCTTTTCCTAGATCGATAGTTTTATGGAGGGGTTTATTTGGCTGAAACTTTTTTAAGATTGTTTTCTTTTGGTATTCATATGGGTCATCTAGAAGAAACAAATTTTGTGCATTTAATGTTGCTATTCTCAAAAAAGATCTCTTTGGTTTCATTTAATTACAACTATGTCCAAAAATCATTGTTTTGTAATTTTTGGAAGCTTTGTCCCATATGGCTTGACAAAAATGACCTAGGTGTAGGGACTTCGCTGTCGTTTCAGATTTAAATTTATCAACTAATAGTTGCGGGCATACTACATTTTCCGGGAAGTTATTTCTAGGAATTTTTTCATTTGAAAGAATCATTCTACCGTCATCTTTAATATTTAAACCAACATAAACTCCCTCATATTCAAGCTGAAAAAAAAGATTATCTTTTTTCATAAAAAGAGGAGTGTCATCTCTTGGTATAAAATACTCTTTTATTGAAAATTTATTACTTGAACGGCTTTTTTCTAATAGAAATGCCTTTTGTGGTATAAATTTATTATTCTGTAGGATAAATTTCTTTTTTATATTTTTAAGGAATGTTTCTGCTATATAAATTTTTTCTTCCCCTTTTTTTGTATGATGAGAACAAGGAGACCTCCAACTAATTACTGACTTATCTTTTGCTCCTAAGGGACTCGCCCAAATTGGAATAAGAATGCCAAACTTTTTTTTAAATTTATTAAGCTTTTGAGTCTTTTTACTAACTGAAAGGGTTTGGTTGTGGATAAGTTCAATCCATCTTTGTCTTAATAGAGCAGCTTTTTTTGTGCAATTTGAGTTAGTTGGACACCCTTCGATTGGATGAAAAAGCATATGAGGCTTAAACTTTCTTTTTTTTAATTCTTGGTTTTTAGAAGCGTAAGAGTGTTGGAAGCCAATTAAGGGTAGTAAAGCTAAAATAAAAAGCTTATTTAAAAAAGGTGTGTTGAGTATCATATCATTCTCATTTTATTAATTATAAAATTTAGGTTTTTTCCATTTTTATTTTAAAATAAAAAAGAGGTTATTGACAGTAAATGTGATGATTCCACCTATAGCCCTGGAGGAATCTTGTTGTTCCAGTGTCATTTAAAGTATCGCTATCCAGTACTGAATCAATAATACTATATTTTCTAGATTGATCTGGTGTTTGTTCTTGTTCAAAAAAACCACTGTTTGGTTCGGGGTAGAAGTAACCAAAAGCAGCTCCTCTTCTTATTTTTTTATCATAACAATATTCTCTTCCTAGGGCCTCTAACTTGTTTAAGGTCTCTTGATTAAGTTTAGGCTCACCTGTTTCCGGAATAAAGTTAGAATCTGAAAGTCCACCCGCGGGTAGTGTTATTCCATGACCTTCCCCTGAAACAAACCTGTTAAAATAGATATTAAGGTTTGTGCCTTGAGGTAATTTACAAATTTCTACCGTTTTACCCAGTTCATTTTTTTCACTTACTGAATAATTACTGCAACAGGATTCCTTGGAAGGAGTAACTTCTCCAAGTTTAAGACAGCATTTAAACTTGTGAGGAGAAAATACTTTTCCAAGTAAAACTTTATTTTGAAGTACAATATGCCCGTTAGGGTTTGATACATCGTTGAATTGATCCAGTGATGACCCAGTTTCAGAATCATAAATTTGTCCTAAAGACCGTCCACCTGAGTAATTCTTTTGCGTACTATACCTGAAAGAAAAGCCTGATTCCTCAAATTTTGACCTGGTGTGAGTTGATAAATCGAACAGATTTTCAACAAGTTTACTTCTATCTGTATTGCAATAAATAGGCTCATAAAATATTTGAGGAATACCAGTAAGCTCAAATCTAGAGAGTTTTGTTAGGTAATAAAGTGCGTTTCCAGGATTAAGTCGAGTGTCTTCTGGATCAGTTGTCGAATCAACCGGAGGAGAGACATTACTATTTGTTTTATAGACATATCGAGATGTTCCCATAGGTTTGAAGTTAATCTGAACCCCAGCATAATCCCAGGAAGCGTCCCCTGCATCGTTTGATTTTGTTTGATCCGCTTTTATATGGAAAATCTGATATCCATTGGAAAGAGTTTCAATGCAATACTCTTCATCACCAAGATTAACTTTTGGGTTATCAGATATTGAACAAGGAGGCATCTCAGTTGCATTAGAGAGCTTTGTACTATCTCCAAAGACATAATTAATTTTAACGCTATTAATATTTTGCCTTCCTCCAATATAAATGGGGAGATAAAAACTGACGGCATTATGAAAAACTCTTGTTGCAAAATAGTTATAAGGTCCTGAAGATGCTATTGGAGTTGGGTTGGCATAGGGAGTGGGCATGTAGGGAGCTTCAAAGGACATAGCTTGTTTAATAGCTGCTCCAGTTACA
>PAZA01000079.1 GCA_002715375.1 Halobacteriovoraceae bacterium | reverse complement strand
TGGGGAACTTTAGTGCAATTTAGAACGATACCCGAGTCTTTAGAGTTAGAAAAAATGATTTTAAAAGAAGATTTAAAAATAGAATACTTTTCTATTTTACCTAATCTTCGCATAATCCCTGAAAGCAATAGAGAAACAGTCAGAGAAGAAGATCCTCAGTGTTTAAGGATTGTCTGTCGGAAAACTTGACCACATCAACAGAAAGAAAAACCTTTCATGATAAAATAAAGCGGATATTTTTTTATTAAGGACGATATTTTAATAAGATAGGGTAATCAGATATGGCATCGAGAGAGGATATTTCACATCTTTCTTCTTCAGATAATAATTTTGTTGATGAGTTATACCAAAAATTCAAAGATGATCCGAAATCTATTGATGATTCATGGAAGCAATTTTTTGATGGCTTTGAGTTTGGTTTGAAATCAGGGGATTCTTTCAAGAAAAATGGTGAACCTATTATTGCTTCTAGCTCAAACGGTAAGATGGAGTTCACAGAAAATGAGCTTAGAAAAGAGTTCAATGTTTTTCGTATTATCCAATCATATAGAATGAGAGGACATCTTTTAAGCGACACGAATCCAATTAGAAAAAGAAAAGATAGGCATGCTCATATTTCATTATCTGAATATGATTTGACTGATGAAGATTTGAATAAAGAGTTTTTATGCGGGGATTTCGTAGGGATGGGAGGACCTGCCGCCCTAAAGGACATTCTTCGTTTCATGACTGATTCCTACTGTAAAAAAATAGGAATAGAATTTTGGCATATAAATGATACAGAGGTTAGAAGATGGATAAGAAAGAAATTTGAAGAAGGCTCAACAACCTTTGATCACGCCCCCGAAAAAAGAAAAAGGATTCTTCAAAAGCTTAATGAGGCAACTGTTTTTGAGAATTTTCTCCAAACAAAATATGTTGGCCAAAAACGTTTTTCTCTTGAAGGAGGAGAAAATACAATACCCGCTCTCGATTCAATAATTAATAGGTTTGCTGAGTTAGATGGACAAGAGATTGTCATGGGGATGGCCCACAGAGGAAGACTTAATGTCTTGGCCAATATTTTAGGAAAAACTTACGAATATATTTTTAGTGAATTTGAGGGAATTGAATCAACTGATGAGTTAGCAGGTTCAGGGGATGTAAAATACCACAAAGGCTATACTGCCGTTACAGAAGCAACCAATGGCCAAAAAATGTATTTAAAAATAATGGCCAATCCATCACATTTAGAAACCGTAGGCTCAGTTGTTCAAGGGTATAATAGGGCTCAAGGAGACCTCGTTTATTATGGAAATATGTCCAAAATTCTTCCAGTTGTAATTCATGGTGATGCTGCTGTCGCTGGACAAGGTATTGTTTATGAAAGCCTTCAGATGTCAAAACTTAAAGCTTACGGTGTTGGGGGGACTATTCATTTCGTTATCAATAATCAAATAGGTTTTACAACCGATTTTACTGATGGGAGAAGCTCTGATTATTGTACGAGTGTCGCTAAAACTGTCGATTGCCCCATTATTCATGTAAATGGTGATGATGCCGATGCTGTCGTTTTTGCCTGTGAGTTAGCTGTAGAATATAGACAAAAATTCAAGCAGGATGTCTTTATTGATATGGTTTGCTATCGAAAGTATGGACACAATGAGGGTGATGAACCTAAATTTACTCAACCTCACCTTTATGGCCTTATAGCAAAAGCGGAAAACCCTAGGGAAGTTTATGTAAAAAAACTTTTACGGTATGGAAAAATTGAAGAAGAGCTTGTAAAGGGAATGGAGGTTGAGTTTAAAAAATTACTTTCAGATAGATTTAATAATATTAAACAAGACGAAATCTCAGCTCCAAAGCAAGGACCTCATAAAGAATGGTTGAATTTGACGTGGTCTAAAAAAGATGATTTTGAACAATCCCCAAATACGTCAGTATCAAAGGAAGTTTTAGAGAAGATTTTAAAAGCGGTTACTTCTGTTCCAGGAGACTTTAAGCTTTTAAAGAAGGCAGAAAGGATCTTAAAGGATAGGGAAAAAAAGTTTAAAAATAATGCAATCGATTGGGCATTAGCGGAAAACTTTGCTTATGGTACGCTTTTAAATGAGGGGAAGCATATCCGTTTTACGGGTCAAGATGTCATTAGAGGTACCTTTTCTCATCGTCATGCCAAAGTTTTTGATGAATACACCAATACAGCTTATTGTGGTTTAGAAAATATTCAAGAGAAGCAAGGAATGATCCAAATATTTAACTCTCTTCTATCAGAGTATGCTGTCCTAGCTTATGAATACGGTTACTCTCAGGGAACACCTCATGGATTAACAATTTGGGAAGCGCAGTTTGGAGACTTTTCGAATGGAGCCCAAATTGTTATCGATCAGTTCATTTCGGCGGCTGAACAAAAGTGGAGGAGAATGACAGGTCTTGTTCTATTATTACCTCATGGACATGAGGGCGCAGGCCCAGAGCACTCGAGCGCGAGGTTAGAGAGATATCTTCAGCTGTCAGCTGAAGACAATATGGTTATTGCAAATACAACGACTCCTGGTAATTTTTTTCATCTTTTAAGAAGACAGCTTTATTGGAACTTTAGAAAACCTCTTATTCACTTTTCTCCCAAGTCTTTATTAAGGCATCCGAAGTGTGTTTCTCCTATAGAGGACTTTTGTGAGAAATCTTTTAGAGAGTTTATAGATGAAAATAACAATGAATCATCATCAGCTAGGAAGGTCCTGTTTTGTACAGGTAAAATTTATTATGACTTATTAGAAAGGCAAGAAAAAGAAGAGCATAAGGATGTTGCTATCGTGAGAATGGAGCAGATTTATCCTATAGCCAAAAATCAATTATCAAAACTTTTAAAAAAATATGAAGTTTCAAAAAAAGTTTGGGTTCAAGAAGAACCTAGGAATATGGGGGCTTATTTTTATTTACAAAGGTTTGAGGAGTTTAGATCGTTTGAATATGTGGGGAGACCTGAAAGTGCAGCTCCTGCTACTGGGCATGCTTCCATGCATGTAAAAGAGCAAAAAGATATTGTAGATAAGGCTTTCTCTTAGAATTTTATATGTGAAAAGTGAGAAAAGTGTAAAAAGGAAATTTTATGGCAGACATTGTAATTCCACAAATTGGAGAATCCATTACCGAGGTAACATTAACTCAATGGCTTGTAGAGGATGGTAGTTATGTCAATGAAGGAGACCTTCTTTGTGAAATAGAGTCTGATAAAGCAACTCTTGAGATGCCAAGCGAAAACTCTGGTGTCATAAAAATTATGGCCGAAGAAGGAAGCGAGTTGGAAATTGGAGTTAAAATTGGTGAAATCGATACAGAAGCGAAACCTGTAGATAAGCCTAAAGAAGAAGTTAAAAAAGAATCTGAGAAAGGTGAAACCATTTCAGCTTCTGAAAACACAGCCGACGTTTCAAAAGATAAACCTTATCCATCTCCTGCTGCTTCAAAAATTATGAGAGAAAAGGGTCTTGCTTCATCGGAAGTAAGTGGTAGTGGTAAAGATGGTCGGATAACTAAGGGAGATGCTTTATCAACTCCAGCTTCAAGCAAAGAAATAAAAAAAGATGGTAAGCCTGAAGAAAAAACTGAGAATGGTCAAAGTTTTGGTTTAAGTCGAAACATAAAGAAAGAGAAAATGACCAGGCTTAGAAAGACAATAGCCAAAGTTTTAGTCGAGGCCAAAAATACTACTGCTATGTTAACGACTTTTAATGAAGTGGATATGCACCCAGTTATGGAACTTCGAAAAAAGTATAAAGAGTCTTTTAAAGATAAGCACAATATAGGTTTAGGCTTTATGTCTTTTTTCACAAAAGCTTCGACTATGGCCTTAAAAATGTATCCTGGCGTTAACGGTCAAATTGAGGGGGATAACCTGATTTATCATGATTATGCAGATGTCGGTATCGCCGTGTCGACACCTAAAGGGCTTGTCGTACCAGTTGTTAGAAATGCTGAATCGTTGAGTTTTGCTGATATAGAAAAGAAAATTATGGAGTTGGCCTTAAAGGCGAGGGATGGAAAAATAACTCTTGAGGAAATGAGAGGTGGAACTTTTACAATAACCAATGGGGGAATATTTGGGTCTATGCTCTCTACTCCAATAATAAATCTACCCCAATCTGGTATATTAGGGATGCACAATATTGTTCAACGGCCAATAGCGATTAACGGACAAGTCGTAATAAGGCCTATTATGTACATAGCTCTTTCTTATGATCATAGAATCGTCGATGGACGGGAGTCTGTTGGTTTTTTAAAAACAGTAAAAGAACTAATTGAAGATCCTCATCGTATGCTCATAGATGTTTAAAGAGGAAGTCTATTTTTCTGGAGAAAATTTATGCAGGAGTTTGATATTGTTGTTATTGGAGCAGGCCCAGGAGGTTATGTTTGTGCTATTAGAGCTGCTCAATTAGGACTTAAGACTGCTCTTGTGGAGAAGTATTCCAATTTAGGTGGGACCTGTCTTAATGTTGGCTGCATTCCTTCGAAAACTCTTTTGGATTCAAGCGAACGTTATTTTGATTGTGTTCATCATTTTAAAAACCATGGTATTAAAGTTGAAAATGTAGGTTTTGATTTTAATAAAATGGTTCAGAGGGTAAGAGATGTTGTAAAAGATACGACTGTTGGTATCGATTTTCTTATGAAAAAAAATAAAGTAACTGTCCTTAATGGTTTAGGCACTTTTAAAGATGCAAATACTTTAACAGTTCGTGGAACAGAAGAAACTCATGAAGTGAAAGGAAAAAAGTTTGTCATAGCGACAGGCTCTAAACCATCGCCACTAAAGGGGGTGGATATTGATAAAGAAAGGATTATTACATCGACAGAGGCTCTTTATTTGAAGGAGGTTCCTAAACACCTTCTTGTTATTGGAGGGGGGGTTATCGGTCTTGAGTTGGGATCAGTTTATGCTCGCCTCGGGTCCAAGGTATCTGTTGTGGAGTACCTCCCTTCTATTATTCCAACTATGGATGCAGATATGGGGAAATTACTTCAAAAATCATTGAAAAAAGAGGGCATAGAGTTTTACCTTTCGCATGCTGTGAGCTCTGTTGAAAGAGATGGGGAAAAAGTCATACTTAAGGCTAAAGATCAAAAGAAAGGAAAGGATATTTCTCTAGAGGGAGATTATTGTCTCTTAAGTGTTGGGAGATCACCTTTTACAAAAGGGCTTGGTTTGGAGGCGGCAGGTTTATCTTTAGAAGAAAGAGGAAGGGTGCCTGTTAATAACCATTGTCAAACATCGGTACCTCATATTTATGCGATTGGAGATGTTGTTAGAGGAGCAATGCTTGCACACAAAGCTGAGGAAGAAGGGGTTTACGTAGCTGAACATATTGCAGGTCAAAAACCTCATATAAATTACAACCTTATACCTGGAGTTGTTTATACATGGCCTGAAGTCGCCTCAGTTGGGCATACAGAAAAAGAGCTTAAGGATAATAAGGTACCTTATAAGAAAGGCTCTTTTCCATTTAAAGCTTCTGGAAGGGCCAGGGCCAGTAATGAATCAGATGGGATTATTAAGGTTTTAGCAAATAAGGAAACAGACGAGATTTTAGGCGTTCATATGATTGGTCCTCGATGTGCAGATATGATTGCTGAAGCAGTTTTGGCAATGGAGTTTCGGGCAAGCGCCGAGGATATAGCCAGAACTTGTCATGCTCACCCGACATACACAGAAGTTTTTAAGGAAGCATGTCTTGCGGCAACTGAAGAAAGAGCAATACATATTTAATTTAGACAAAGTTTTTATTTAAACTAAACTTAAGCAAATATCGTTTCCTTCTACAATGTCTGAAATCTCTTTTCTTGAAAGGCTTAGAAAGCAATTGGAAACTTTGTTAAATATTCTTTCGCCTTTCTCAAATCTTTCTTGCAGAGAAATTTCGAGATCAAAGAGCTCACAAAATTTTAACCAAAATTTTTTTTCAACTGCTGCAAGAGCGACATATCCATCATCTTTCGTCCGATATAGGCAGTAGCAGGGAAAAAGACCACTATGGAGGAATTTTGTACGCGCCCTTTTTTGTAAGGCTTCAGTCCAAAAAGGCTGAAAAACCTCTTTGTTTGTTTCAAAAAGGTAGGTTGATAAAAAGATAACCTTTTTTTCCCTATAAGCTTGTAGTGTTCCGGCCAAAAGATCCATTCCGACTTTTTGTCCAAAAGAAATTCCTGCAAATGGTAGAAAGGGGGGGCGAAGTGTTTTTTCTTTTCTCCCGTCAACATATAATTTTAAAACCCCTGAAAGGGCCAAGGCATTCAGCTCATGCATTGACCCTACTTGAGTTTTAGAAGCTTTAAGGTCAATAACACACAAGGGCCTGTTGTATAGTTCAAGATCTGAATTTGTTAGCTTTAAGACTTTTTTTACCTTGGGAGGGAGACCCATTATTACACCATCAGATTTTTTAATGAGTTCATGTATTTTTTCTATATCTTGTTGGTTCTTAAAATCGAGCCTTAAAATTTCTTTTCTATTATTTAGGCTATTATACCATTCTGTAAAACACTCATCCATTTCTGAAAAGAGGCCTTTATTAAATGGGTCTTGTATTTGTAGGTCTTCAACTTTTATGACCTTTGCACCGAGTCCTCCAATAAGGTTTCCGGCCAAAGGTCCTGGTAAGCGGCTGCTAAGGTCTATGAATGTAAAACCTTTAAGGGGCTTGTGGGCCATTATTCTTCTTCCTTTTCCTCTTTAGGGTTTAAAGTGCCAAGGAAGTTTTTAAGCCCCTCTCCTTGCAGTTCGCAGGCTTCCATGTTGCAAATTTGCCACTCTTCATTATTTTCATTGTGGAAATCTAAAACAAATCTTGGTTGAAAAAAGTTAATAAATGAAGCAAAATCACCCTCATTCAACCATTTGATAGGAACTTTAACAACTCTGTAAACCTCATCAGGGTAGGTTAAGGACCTCAAGGCTTCACCACTTCCAATTGGATTTTTTAAGGACTCATGAACTGAGTTTTCTTTAACCTTTTCAATTATATCTAGATAATCTTTATCTAAAAATAAAACGGCAGCCCTTCTAAAAAGTCCTATCAAGGTTGATGTTGGTGATTTATATGAATTATCAAACGCATTAACTCTTTGATTTGGGTATAGGTGCAGGTCTTCGAGTGATTTTGGTCTTGTTAAAATGGAGTCTTCGTTAATGAACTCCTTTTCTATAAAATTAAGGGTATCTTTAAAGTTTTCTTTGAATACTGGGTTTCCTGTAACTTCATATATCCTTATTTGTGCTTCAGCAAAGAATACGTAATCTTCAATAAAGGAGAATCCTTCTTCGAGGGTATTTGTATGACGTATACTTGTTGCTTTTTCAGATGGTGTTTCTCCTTCAACAAGGTTGATTCCAGTTTGGTTCCTATCATTTTCATTTAAAAAGTTTTTATAAATACCTTCAAGAGCTTGGTTAAAGAGTAAGCTTGCTTTGTGACGGATGGCTGGAATTTGAGTGTATTGAAGGACATCCACTAAGGCGCTCATAATCATAAAGTTCCAACTAGCAACACCTTTCCTATCAGTCTGAGGTGGGATACGCTCTTTCCTCTCTTGGAGAAGGCTTTCCTTTACTTTTCTAACAAGGCTCCATCCATCTTGACTAAATAAATTCTCTTTTTCTTCCGAGTTAAGTGAAATTACATTAAGACCTGAGTGGAAATTCCCATCGTTTGTAATATTGAACCATTTTTTTAATTGATCTGAATTTTTTCCTAGCTCTTCTTCCTGATTGTCATTATCGTTTAATGAGTCCTCGAATTCCTCTTTGGAGAAAGTAAAATATGCTCCTTCCATGCCTTCGCTATCGGCATCTTGTGCGCTGAAGAAATACTTCTCATCGCTTAGCATTTCTTTTTCTAGGTAATCAAGGGTATCCATAATTCCATCAAAAATAAGGGGAGACGGGAAAATAAGGCTTAACTTTGTCAGCATTTTTAATAAACCGGCTTGATCGTAGAGCATTTTTTCAAAGTGAGGAATCTTCCACTCCTTGTCTACGCTGTATCTATGGATACCACCTCTTACTTGATCGTAAATACCACCCATCATCATTGTTTCAATACTTTTAATTATATGCTCACCTTCTTCTTGTGAAACCATTCCTTCAATCATTTGTTCTATTGCCCATTCATAAAAACTAAAATTTGGAAATTTTGGAGCTTCTCCGTAGCCACCATGTTCTTTATCTTTAAATTGAGAGATGGCTTCCAAAATACTCATTGGTTGTGGGAAGTGTCCCTCAAACTCAACTTTTTCTTTTGAAATAAAACCTTCCTTTAAAGTGTCTGTGACCTTATTTGCATTTTCTTCAACTTTTCCTCTTTCTTCATTATAGGCTCTATTCAATTCTCCTATTAGCTCAGGAAATGTTGTTTCATTTTTATTTTGAGATATTAAGGGGTAATAAGTTCCCACGAAAAAAGGCTTCATATCAGGAAGTAAAAAAGCAGAAAGAGGCCAACCCCCAGATTTTGAAAAGAGTTGGCAAGCTTGTTGGTAATAGGAATCAATATCGGGGAATTCTTCTTTATCAACTTTTATTGAAACAAAATTTTTGTTCAAGAACTCAGCGACTTCATTATTTGAGAACGACTCTTGTGACATAACATGGCACCAATGACATGAAGAATAGCCTACAGATAAAAAGATAGGCTTATTTTCATCTTTTGCTTTTTGTATAGCTTCTGGTCCATAGGAGTACCAATGGATAGGGTTGTCTTGGTGCTGTTTGAGGTACATTGATTTTTCACTCTTTAGTCGGTTAAAAGATCCTTCGCCGGCCATTTTGTATCTCCTTAAAACTTGGTAAATCATGGATTCGCAGTTTTTAATTTCTTAAAGCTTTTTGGTTCTTATTGAAACAAGTTATTTCTCGCCTACAAACAAGACGAATTTGGATCATACTAAATAAATTTAGGTGGTTTAGTAAAGAGAACCATATTTTTAAACTATTGAAAAATGGTTACTCAATTTAGAAAATTTTACATTTCTTGGGGCTTTAGATTTACAAGCGCTCCGTGTCGTTTATAAAGAATCTAGTAAAAATTTAATTAAAAATGGGGACTATTTTGACTGAAAGCAAGCTATTTCTAAGTATCAATTATATCTTTTCGAGACTATGCCTTGCCACAAAATACTTTGGTTTAGGAGTTGTTTCGTGCGTAATTTCAAGTCTTTTGTTTATAGGCTTGTTTTCTAATGAATCAGTTGAAAAACGACATCTTTTCAACTTACTTTCTCACCTTGTTATTTCAAAAAAGTCTGCACCGATACTTACTGAAATTGATGTTAACAAACTTAACAGCTTTAAAGACACAGATTGGAAAGAAAGTTTTCCAATAAATGAGCCTACATATAACTTTGCTTTTGTTGGGAAAGCTTTTTATAAAATAGATGTTTCAAGAATAAGTGAGCTATCAAAAACAGAGTTTGAAGAACTCATTTTATCTTCTGTTCCAATTTTTCTTAGAGATAAACTTAAACCTTTTTTAAAAACAACCTTATTATATTCTGAAAAATTTCAAGTGGACCCTTTTTGGGTTTTAGCAGTGATGTGGACAGAAAGTCATTTTAATCCGAAGGCCAAAAGCTATGTAAACGCAAGAGGATTGATGCAAATAATGCCTCGTACAGGGTATTTTTTAGCTGAGCTACTTGAGAAACCAGTTAAAAATTTGAAGTCTGCGATTAAGATTACCAAAAAGCCAGTACCAAATATAGAAATGGGAGCTTTCTACCTTAAAAAAATACTTGGAGAGTTTAATGGCAATTACATCTATGCTACCGCGGCTTATAATATGGGTCCGGGAGGTGTTAAAAAAAGGCTTAGAAAAGGTCTTCGTGTGGGCAATAGAAACAAATATGTGAATAAGGTTAAACGGGCTTATAGAGAGCTTATTAAAGGATACAGAAAAAGTTTTATATCTTTGCCGCGCGATTATGTTGAAACTTTTGTGTTTAAAAATAAAGATTTCAGCCGTTTGGAAACAAGTTTTTTGTGGGATAGAGGTTTTTGGCGTTCGACACACTTACCTTATAAAAGAAACCATGATAAGGGAGTTTTTCTTGCTGTGTTATTAAACAACGATAAAGAAACTCTTTTCCTTTAAAATCTTTATATTTGCCTAATATTTTTTATTCACAATTTCTCCTTCATCCCCTAGTATTCTAGGACTTTTTTTATACCTTGAGCTAATGACTAAAAATGTTTTTTATGCATTGAGCTAAATTGAAACGCCTAGATAGAGGGATTGATATGCTATATGAAACAGTGGTGGCCATAGACGGACCAAGCGGAAGTGGAAAGTCGTCTATCGCAAGAGATTTAGCTTCGGATATGGGCCTGTTATATGTGGATACTGGCTCAATGTTTAGAGCTTTAGCTGTTGTTGTCTTAGAGAGAGGCTTAAGTCCTACTGAAGAGAATATAGATAAACCATTTCTTGACTCCCTTAGATTAGAATATGGTATTTCTCCTGAAGAACTCATCAAAATTAATGGAAAAAACCTCACAGAATCAATTAGGGAGCACCATATTTCCTCAATGGCTTCTAAAATATCTGGGTTTACTACTGTAAGAGAATTCTTGGCCAACTTTCAAAGAAATCTAGTCAGGCAAAAGATTTGTGTCATGGAGGGGAGAGATATTGGTACAGTTGTTTTTCCAAAGGCTTTTTGTAAAATATATTTAACTGCAAGTGATAAAATAAGAGCTGAGAGAAGGTTAAAGCAATTAAGAGAGAAAGGGCAAGGAAGTTATAAATTCGAGGATATTTTACGTGATGTGAGGGAAAGGGATGAAAATGATTCAAAAAGGGCCCTTGCACCTTTGAAACAAGCTGAGGATGCAAAGAAACTGGATACAACGAATTTAGGTTACCAGGAAGTTCTTGATGCGTTAAAAGCTATTGTTTTAAAAAGCGCTAAAGAAAAAGATGTGGAGCTTTAGAAGCCTATGAAGGTTGCTATAAACAGAAGTGATGCTATTGGGGATACATTACTGACTCTTCCAATGGCAAAAAAGCTCAAGAAGCATTTCCCTGATTGCTATATAACTTTTATTATTTCTCCAAAAACAGTACCTATTTTAGAAGCCAATCCGATTGTCGATAATTACTGGGTTTATGACAGGAATATTTCATCTCTAAAAAACCTTATCGATTTAAAAGATAGATTCATTAAGGAAAATATTGATACATACTTACATGTTGGTGGAAGCCATATTCCTAGTTTGGCTGCTCTGATGGCTGGTGTCAATTACCGAGGTGGATTATTAAATAAATGGCAGACATTTTTCTTACTTAACAATGGTGTTAGACAAAGGCGGTCTTTGGTTGAAATGCATGAGTCAGAATATAATATAAACCTTCTTCAACCTTTGGGTGTCAATTACCATTACTCTGAAAAAGAAAGTTGTGCTCCAGAGGTTCTACTTCGGGACGAAGAAAAAGAGAAAGCTTTAAGAGATTTTAAAGAAGAAGTGGAGAAACAGAACGTTTCCTTTAAAAGAGAAATGATTTTTGTTCATCCAGGTATGACAGGCCATACACTTAATTGGTCTTCTAAAAATTATGCCAGAATTATTTATAAACTTGAGAAAAGTTTTCCAGACCGATTTCTTTTTGTGTTGTCTTTTACACATAGTGATAAAGATTACATTGATGGTGTAAGTGAACAGCTTGGTCAGCAAAACTTCTCTGTATTGAAGAATAGAGTTTTTTATTTTGATGGAGGAGTAAAAGGTTTAAGAAACTATATGGCCGTAATGTCTAATGCAGCCTTATTCGTAGGTCCTAGTACTGGAACGACACATTTGGCAAATATCTTAGGTGTTAAGGTCGTTACGATTTATTCTCCTATTAAAGTTCAAGCTTCTTTACGCTGGGGACCTTTTTTTCGCGATTCTAAAAAAGCCCGTGTGGTTGTGCCTGATGTTGTTTGCGGTGAGAAGTTTCAGTGTGCAGGATCGTCTTGTCTTTACTATGAATGTATGGGAAAGATTGAAGTAGATGAGGTCTTTGAATCTATCCAACAATTGCTTATTGATAAAAAGCTTTAGCTTTTATCTTAGTGATTGGCGAATATTTCTAGAGATTCATTACCTAACAACTGAGACCTAGTTCCTGAATAAAAGAAAAGCATTTTATTAAAGGCTATTAGCATGAATTTAATATCAGAATCTCGTTTTAAAGAATTGGTACAGACATTCAAGGGGTTAAAACCACTTCTGGTTGTTGGTGATATTGGCTTAGATAAATATACATTCGGTGAAGTATCAAGGATATCCCCAGAGGCACCTGTTCCAGTATTAAGAGTCACTAAAGAATGGGAAAAGTTGGGCTTAGCTGCCAACATTTCTCACAATTTAAAAACTCTTGGAATATCTTCTACTTTGTGCGGCTTAGTTGGAGAGGATAGGAACGCAAACATAATTGAAGGACTTCTAGAAGACAATGAGTTGTCTACTTGGGGCATCATCCGTTGTAAGGATAGAAGAACTACCTTTAAAGAAAGAATAACAACAGACACTCAACAAATTTGCAGAGTTGATTATGAAACAAAGAAAGGACTGGACCGCGAAGTTGAGGAGCATTTCATTGATAGAGCATTAGACCTTACTTCTCAGCATTCTGGTATAATCATAGAAGATTATGGGAAGGGGCTTTTGAGCAAGAGTGCTTTAGATAGGTTGATTAGGCATTGTGAAGATAAAAATATTTTTGTGGCCATAGACCCGAGTCGGAAAACAAACCCTAGTTGGTATAGAGGTGCTTCATTGTTAAAGCCAAATTGGTTAGAGGCCCAAGCATTAGTTGAAGCAATGGGTTATAGAGACACAAAGTTGGAGACGGTTGGAGACATCCTTGTAGAAAAACTGGACCTTGAAAAGCTTGTTATTACTCTAGGAGCTCAGGGAATGGCTCTGATAGATACGAAAGTCAATCAGCCTCTGAAGATACTACCAACAGCGGCAACGGATGTTTTTGATGTTTCAGGTGCTGGCGATACGGCAATTAGTTTACTCGTTGCAGGTCTGCTAGGAGGAGCTTCTTTAGAGGAGGCTGCATGGTTGGCGAACTGTGGTTCAGGTGTTGTTGTGGGTAAAAAGGGAACTGCGACCGTTAATGTGGATGAACTTTTTAAGTTTCATGGAAGACTTCTTTCACAATTCTCCTAATTAGTATGAGCTTTCTCGAACTTCCCACAAAATCTTTTTTCTTTGCTAGTTTTCTATTTAGAAAAGACATAGTTAGTGTAGATTCAATAAAAACTATGTGGGAAAAAAAATGGGGAGAGTCATTTTATTTTTCTCATCCATTTTTTCCTATGAAAGAATACTACTCAAAAGAAATGGGTGATCCAAGCCTTCTACAAAGATTATTTGGAGTCTGCCTTGATCTTCAAAATAGGGAAGACTTTGTTAAAGGAAAAATCTGGTCAACAGAAAAAGAAATTGAAATGAGTAGAATAGAAAAATTGGGTGTTAAGTCTAGGACTGTAAATATTGATTTGGGATGTCTTTCCTTAGAAAATATGCAGTTAGCAACTGGGAAACCTTACTCACATAGAATTTATTTAGGAAAAGGGGTTTATAGCGACCTTACTTATGTGTACCAAAACAAAAGTTATAGGCCACTTTTATGGACTTACCCCGACTATAGAGAAGAAGAAATAATTAAATTTTTTAACTCGACTCGAGCAACTCTTCATAAAAAAATTCTTGATTTAAAGTGATGTTGATTTTTGTTTCTCTATGCGTTAATATGGGGCTAAGCCTACTTGAGAGACCAAAGCTACCTCTAGGGTCTACGGAATTCCACTCGTTGATCTATGAGCAAGGTTTGCGCTTTGATTAGTAGGTAAGCCCGTGGACAAAGGTGACCAGTTGCGAAAGTGCTGGGAACAAAGGCCCGCTCTAAGTGGTTTTCCATATGGGTTTTGGGTTTGCCGAAGCGGAGAAAAATTGACTCCTCAGCGGTCTGTGCTTATGGTGGGGACCGGTGACAAAACGGGTCGGGGTGTTGTGGAGAGCTTCATCCTCGTGGGGTGTTCAATTTTTTAGGAGGACCTTTGGGGATTTAGTCAATCCATTTTTCTTTTTAAAATTTTTTTATCCTTCCCTAAGGATAGTTAGAGATCGGACCCATTAGTTTAATTTTTTTTGGAGGATTATACTTTAAATTGGGGTTTGGGCGGGGCGTGACCTTTTTTTAGGAGCGTCTTTATGCATGTTCTCACTTTTTGGGGATGTTTTGGGCTGAGTTTTTAGGCCCCGTTGATTTTATCAACACTTATTTGATAATCGGTATAATTTCGGAACTGACTTTTCGTCAGATTAATTCCTATAAGATTTCCTGCTGGAGGGGTTGCCTTGGCCCCTCTGGCTTTTTTCATTCATTTTGCCATTGATTTTAGGTGTTGAGCGTGAAAATATGAGGCCGACAACTAGTAGCAATAAAGTGGGATAAAAGATGAAAGAAAAACTGGAAGAACTCTATAAGAAGTTTGAATCACAAGTGGCATTAATGAAAAACCAAGCCGAAGTTTTGAATCTTAAGGCAGAGTATCTTGGAAAAAAAGGGGCTTTAACAGAAACCCTCAAATCACTTAAGCAAGCAACTGTTGAAGAAAAAAAAATTATAGGCCCACTAGCTAATGATATAAAAGATAAAGTACAAAAGCAGGTCGCTCAAAAATTAGCAGAAATTGAAAAGAAAGAGATAAATCAAAAACTAGAAAAAAGCAAAATAGATATATCCTTCAGAGATTCTATGAAGGATAAAGGTCACTTTCATGGAGGCCTTCACCCTGTCACTATTATTCAACAAGAAATTGAAGATATCTTTATTTCAATGGGCTTTGATGTTTTGGATGGACCTCATATTGAGGATGAATTTCACAATTTTGAGGCCCTTAATATACCTTCGGATCATCCAGCGAGAGATATGCAAGATACCTTTTGGTTTCATGATTATAAAACTCCTGATGGAAAAAGGCATCTTCTTAGGACACATACCTCAAGTATCCAGGTAAGAGGAATGACTTCAAGGAAGCCTCCTTTTCGGTTTATCGCTCCGGGAAAGGCTTTTCGTTGTGAAAGAACCGATGCTTCCCATGAGATGGTTTTCCATCAATTAGAAGGTATGATGGTAGGAAAAGACATTTCAGTTTCAAATCTTATTTACTTTATGAAGACTCTGTTGAAAGAGATTTTTAAAAAGGAAGTTGAGGTTAGGTTAAGGCCAGGTTTCTTTCCTTTTGTAGAGCCTGGATTTGAGCTAGACATGAAATGCCTAATTTGCGGAGGTAAGGGATGTTCTGTATGTAAGCAGACCGGATGGGTTGAGGTACTACCCTGTGGTATGATTCATCCAAATGTTTTGAAGGCAGGCGAAATCGATCCAGATGAGTACAATGGCTTCGCTTTTGGTTTGGGACTGGATAGATTGGTTATGATGAAATATGGAATTGAGGATATAAGGCATCTTCATTCGGGAGATTTAAGATTTGTCTCTCAATTCAGAGGTTTTTAATAGTAGTATGATTCAAATTATAAATCTAAAAATTTAAGTTATTTCATATTTTGAAGAAAAGGATTAAGGGCAATGTTAATTTCAGTAGATTGGGTAAAAGAATTTGTGACTTTACCAGAAATGAATCCTAGAGAACTGGGTGATAAGTTTACAATGAGTACTGCAGAGGTTGAAGAAGTTAAGGTTGTTGGAGACTATTTGGAAAAAATTAGAGTTAGTGAAGTTGTAAGTATTGAGCCTCACCCAAATGCTGACAAGCTGAGGCTTGTAACTTTTAAAGTAAGTAATGAAGAGACTAAGCAGGTTGTTTGTGGAGCTCCTAATGTTAAGGTAGGTATGAAAACGCCATATGCTCCTTTAGGGACACTTCTTCCAAATGGGCTTTTATTAGAACCGAAAAAAATTAGAGGGGTTGTATCTGAAGGAATGCTTTGCTCTGAATCTGAGTTAGGAATTTCAGAAGAGTCATCTGGAATCATGGATTTGCCCAATGATGCCCCTTTGGGAGAAACGCTACTAACTTTTTTTAATGAGAAAAAAGATATTCTTATTGATGTAGATAATAAGTCTTTAACACATAGACCAGACCTTTGGGGTCATTATGGAATTGCTAGAGAGTTTGCAGCTGTTTTCGGAAGCAAACTCGATGTCCCCTACGATGAGAAATGGGCAGAGTCTTATAGAAAACAATGTGACAAAAGTAATTCGCCTATGGGTGTTGAGGTGAAAGGAGAAAATGCTTGCTTAGGTTACTATGGTTTAAGTGTAGATAATATTGAGGTTAAAGAAAGTCCTGATTGGATGAAAAGACGGCTTACAAGTGTTGGTTTAAGGCCAATAAATAATATTGTCGATATAAGTAATTATGTGATGCTTGAATTAGGGCATCCTCTTCATATTTTTGATCGAGAAAAAATAAAAGGAAATAAAGTAATAATTCATGCTTTAGAGAAGGAAGAAAGCTTCTTGACTTTGGATGAAGTTGAAAGAACTTTGATTCCTGGTGATACTGTTATTGCGGACGAGACTGGTCCTTTGGTTGTTGCAGGAATTATGGGAGGACTTTCAAGTGGTGTAGAGGACAAAACAAAAAAAATATTTATCGAGGTTGCTAATTGGAAACCTGCGAAAGTTAGAAGGACATCAACTCGATTGGGTTTAAGAACTGAATCTTCTCAAAGGTATGAAAAAAGCTTGGATAGTTTTCTCATGGAGAGGACTTTATTTAGAACCCTTGAGCTTGTTTTAGAACTTTGTCCTAATGCTAAAGTCGTAGGTAAGGTTGAATACGATGGAGAAAGTTTTTGGCAAAAGAAGCCGGTCCGAATTGATACTTGCTTTTCTAAAATTAGGAAGGTTTTGGGTCATCCTACTCCTAATGAAAAAATCCTCTCTATTTTAGAAGACTTGGATTTTAAAGTAGAAGTTGAGGGAGATAATCTTTTAGTAACTGTGCCAACTTATAGAGCTACGAAGGATATTGAAAATGAGTCTGATATTGTTGAGGAAGTTGGAAGGATTGTTGGTTACGATAATATAACTCCAGAATCACCAAAGGTCTCTGTAACTCCGGTTCGACTTTCTGAAGCCCAAAAGCTTCAAAGAAAAATTAGAGACTTTCTTGCCTTAAATGGGTGTTCTCATGAAATAATGACCTACCCAATGGTTGGAAGAAACCTTTTAAAACAGGCTTCTTGGGAGTATGGAAAAGAAATCCCTATTCTAAATTCTATATCTAATGAACATGATAGAATGAGGGCTTCTCTTGTTCCAAGTCTCTTAGAGGCAGCATCTAAAAACCAAAAAAGCTACTCTGAGTTCAGGGCATTTGAGCTTGGAAGGTCTTATATTGGTAATTCAAAGACTTTTTCGAAAGATCATAATCAGTTGGCTATGATGTTTTACAGTAAAGACGAATCTCCTTTCATGGAGTTGTTAAATTTAACGGAAAAGCTTCTAGAGTGGACAAACATTCCAGGACAGTTCGTAGAAAAACATCCAAAATTTAAAAATACCCTTATTTCCGAAGATTGGGAAGGTTGCCATCCATTTGAATTTTTGAACATTAGAATCATGGGTAAGATGAATGGTGTAATTTTAAGTATTCATCCTACTGTCTTAAAAAGCTTTAAAATAAAAGGACATCTCTCTTTAGCTTTGATTGACACGTCGAGCTTTGAGGATAAAGAGTTGAAGGAAAAGATTAAATATTTTCCTTTACCAAAATTTCCTTCATCAACTTTTGATTGCACTATTGTTGCTGATAAGAAAGAGAATATCTCAGCAGTGTTAGGGGCTCTTTCAAAGTTGAAAATAAAAGAGCTAATATCAACAAAGGTCGTAGATGTTTTCGAGTTAAATGAAAGGCAAAAAACAGTCACACTAAGGAGTTTATTTCTTAATCCAGAGAAAACTCTTTCAGGGGATTTTATTTCAGATGCAAGCAAACAAATAGTAGAAGCTTTAGGAAATAAAGGCTTTCCATTAAAGAATTAACCTTATTAATTTCAATGTGTTAGGTGAGGGTAAAAAAAAGATAAAAAAAAATAAAAAAAGGCTTGACCGATAACCATGAAATCTCTATTATCCGATCTCACCAAGACACGAAACAAACAAAAAACATTGCGTCCGAGGGACGAAAATGTTTGTTTGTAAAAAATCTTGGTTGTTCTTTAAAAACTAAATAGTGAATAACTCTTCTGAACTATCAGTTTAGGAGAGAAAGATGAGAAAAGACTGTTTTTGATGGAAAAAGTCTGACGTAACTAGGTAGCTACAGTTATAAATGTTGAAGTTCAACCAGCTGAGAGTATGCTAAGTCAGATGCTAGCGAATATGTTTTCATATAGTTAGTTCCTAGATAATAGAATTCCTATTAAAAAAATCCATAAATTTTTGTTTATGTAGCTTGGAGAGTTTGATCCTGGCTCAGAACGAACGCTGGCGGCATGCTTAACACATGCAAGTCGAACGAGAAAGCTCTTCGGAGTGAGTAGAGTGGCGCACGGGTGAGTAATGGATGGGAACGTACCCTTTGGTTGGGGATAACTACTGGAAACGGTTGCTAATACCGAATAGACTCGCAAGAGTAAAGGGGGCCTCTCATCTATTTAATCAAGACTGCGAAGTTTTGATTAAATAGATGAAGCTTTCGCCAAAGGAGCGGCCCATGTCCCATTAGCTTGTTGGTGGGGTAATGGCCTACCAAGGCTACGATGGGTAGCTGGTCTGAGAGGATGATCAGCCACACTGGGACTGAGACACGGCCCAGACTCCTACGGGAGGCAGCAGTGGGGAATATTG